>JACMLA010000571.1 GCA_014379815.1 Bryobacteraceae bacterium
CAGAAGCGCGGCCCATTTTTTCCAGCCCCATTCATCCTCCAGCCGGATTCCAAGTGCTTTAAGAAAGTCGCGGGGAGGCTCTGAACCGATTAGGACGAAAGCGTGGTCGCAGGCACGCGGGCCGCCTTCGAGTTGACACACTCCCGGGGCAAATCCAGTAACCTTTGAACCCAGAAGTACCTGAATATTGGAAGCCCCTCTAAGTCGCCGCGAGTTCTCCTTACTCAGTCGTGTGAACTCGGATCCCCGGTAACTCAGGGTCACCTGATTGGATTCTGCAAGGGCCAGCGCCGCCTCAACGGCCGAGTTCCCTCCACCAACCACCAGGATCTGCTCATTTTGATACTTGCGTGTCTGGAACAGCCTGTGCTGGACGAACGCGAGATCCTCGCCCGGCACGCCGAGTTTTTTGGGCGATCCCGCTTTACCGGTGGCAACAACCACCCGCCTCGCGCGATAGCGGCCTGCGCTTGTTGTAATCGAGAAAACCCCTTCTTCGCGCCGCAGCGAGGTGACGGCCTCACCTTCCCGGACCTGCAGACCAGCGGAGCGGACGAAAGATCGCCACGACTCGACTACGTCGTCCTTCACTGCCGCACGAAGCGGGAGCAGACCTACCGACGGCCGCTCCTCCGGTTCGGTATAAATCCACTTCCCTTCGGGCAGATTGGCGACTGTGCTTCCGATCTGCTCTTTCTCGATGACAACAACCCGGCGACCGCGCGACTGCAATTCTGCTGCACAGTTCAATCCCGCCCCACCGGCACCGATCACCAGAACGTCGTAGACGTCGGTCTCAGTGGGTGACCCGCCCAGTGCTTGTAGTTCCTGCTCCAGGGCAAGCGCCACCTCGTAGCCTTGCTCCATCGCCAGCTTTACGAGCGGCGACCCTGCAAGGTCCCCAATCACAAATACGCCGGGTATGTTGCTTTCGAAGCGCTCGTTTATCTCCGGGCGGACACTGGTTGCCATAGAAGCCTAACTTCCTAAGACGTATCGGGTTCGGAATATTCCGGGAGAGATTTCAACCGCATCTCTTACTTACCATTTGTGCCGCACCCAAGAGCTCTTAGTTTCCTCCTGCTCGCGGCCGCCTGGGTGACTTACCCCGCCAACGCCGCTGATTTCGGCGCCGGAGTTCGTTATGTAGGCGGCACAGTCAGCACGATCCCGGCAGACTGCAGCGGACAAATTCGAACTACCGATGACTTGTTTCTCGAGTTCCGTGGTGGCAAACGTCAGGTTAGCGTCGGCTACGACCACATTAACCTGCTGGAGTACGGCCTGAATGTGAACCGTCGCCTTGGCCTCGCAATGGCGATTTCCCCTTTGTTCCTGCTGGCTAAGTCCCGTAAGCACTTTCTGACCGTCGGATTTACCGATACCGACGGCAAGCAGCAGGCCATGGTGTTCCGCGTAGACAAATCTAAAATCCGCTCCGTGCTGGTGTCTCTGGAGGCTCGCACGGGCATCAAGGTTACTTATCAGGATGAACAAGCACGTAAAGCAGGAAGGGGCTGAAGACATGACCCGTTCAGTTCTAGCTTTGATCGCAGCCGTTGGCTGTTTCGGTTCGGACGCCCAAAATCCGGATCCGCTCCTGTCCGTGCGACGCGTCTACGTCGACAAACTCTCCGGCGTTAACTCCGGCGGGGTTCGGGACATGATCGTCAACGCGCTCCAGAATGCAAGTCTGTTCCGGATCACCGAGGATTTTGACAAAGCGGACGCCACGATCCGGGGCTCGGCCGACGATCAGGTGTTTACCGACACATTCCAGTCCAGCGAAGGCGTCCATGCAAGCACGTCGATTGGGACCGGGCTAGGTTCCCGGGTTGGCATTCCCCGACTCAGCGCAAACGTCGGTGACCAGGAATCCATCCGTATCGCAGAACGCAAGCATGAAGCGACGGCTGCCATCCGCCTCGTAAATCGTGAAGGAGACGTTATCTGGTCCACTACGCAGGAAAGTCAGGGAGCGAAATTCCGCGGAGCTGGCGCCGACGTTGCCGACAAAATCGTGCGACAGCTACAGGCAGATCTGGAACGGGCGCGAAGGCCTCTTAATGCTGCTCAACCTACTCCTGTTAAGCACTAATCCGGACCTGTTTAGTCGAAGACGAAAGCCCACGAAGCAGCTCCACTTTGCTCTGCGCCACACCAAACGCAGACGCCAAAAGCGCACAAACAGCCGCGTTCGCTTTCCCCTTATCGGGCGCGGCTGTCACCTTGACCTTCAATGACCCGTTATCCAGGAAACCAATCACTTCGTCGCATGAAGACTTCGGTACTACTTTGAGAGTCAAAGTCAGCGACCCTTCCAACCGCAAGCGAGCCAGCAACTCAACCATTCCAGGAGATCACCGGGTGAAGTCGATTCCCGCGATCACCATCGTTGGCAGAGCCTGATTCCAGGTTGCCGGAATTCCCTCAAACGGTAGCCGAAACGTCCGGGTACCGCCGGGGTCGAGTTTCGACTTCACAATCGGAACCCTCTCCCGCTGGATCTCAAGACCTGAAGGATCCCGAAAGATGCACGTCAGTTCCACTCTTTCCACGGCCCGGATCCCGGAGTTCGTAATCTTGCCCGTGATCTCCACCAGTTCGCTGCCGGAAAAGCTGGCCGTCGCCTTCATTTCCACGTCGCCAAGCTTCAAATTGCGAACATATTCTTTGGCTTCGCCCGTTACAGCTTTCTGCGCCGGCTTCTCGGCAGGGCGACTCGCAAAGTATCCGAGCGCACCCACGCCCGCTACGGCGAGCATGATTGCGACAACGACGGGGGCACTGATCCGCGACTGCTCGACCTTACTGACCACTAACCGTCATCTCCCGTATCAGCAAAGTGGGCGAAGCCATTGAGCTTCGAAATTCCAGATCCGACCCGATAGCTGCGATTCCCATTAACATCTCAGGCAGCGTCCCTGCGATAGTGACCTCCGAGACAGGAAACGACAGCTTCCCGTTCTCGATCCATAAACCCGCCGCACCTCGCGAATAATCGCCCGTGACGGTATTGACACCAAAACCAATCAGCTCAGTCACGTAAAACGCATTATCCAGCGACGCGATGATGTCCTCCGGGCTTTGTTGGCCGGGTTCGAAAAACAGGTTGCCGTTACCTACACCCGCATTGCCCGTAATCCCGCGGGATGCGTTTCCGGTAGTGCGCAGTCCCAATTTCCTTGCTGTATAAGAGTTCAGTAGCCAACTCTTGAGCACCCCGTTCTCGATCACCACCGTCCGACGCGACGGCACCCCTTCATCATCAAAAGGACAGGAACCAAACAGACCGGGTATGGTCGCATCGTCGATCATTGTGAGTCGTTCGCTTGCTACCTTCTGGCCCATCTTTCCCGCCAGAAAAGATTCCTGCCGGTAAATCGCATCGCCGCTGACCGAGTCAAACAAATTGTCTACCAGCGACTTAGCCACCCGTGGCTCAAACACAATGGGCACCTTCTGTGTTGCCACCTTACGTGCACCCAGCCTTCGCAGAGCTCTTTCCGCAGCACGCCGCCCCACCGCCTCCGCCGCATCCAACCTCTCCGGCTCACGCGCGACCGAGTACCAGTAATCCCGCTCCATCGTCCCGTTTAACTGCGCGACCGGGACCGCACTCATAGAACAACTGCTGGTCCGGTAGCTTCCAAGGAATCCCAGCGAATTGGCAAACACCGTTGTCCCACTGTGCGTGTCGAACGAGGCACCTTCAGAATTTCCAATTCGCTCGTCGACCGCAAACGCCGCCGCTTCGGCTTTCTTTGCCTGCTCGATCTTCCAGTCCGTCGAGAGTTCCACCACCGCTGGTGAATAGAGCTGCAGATCGGTCCCGATTCGCCCCAGTTCGGCGGGATCCGGCAGGCCGGCAAACGGGTCTTCAGTGGTGATTTTCGCCAGCCCCAACGCCGAGTCCACCATGTACCGGATTCCATCGTCCGATAAATCAGAGGAGTACGCTGAGCCCGTGTGCTTCCCCACCAGAACGCGCACACCCGTCCCCCGCGACCCTGCTTCTGTCAGCGTCTCCACCTCACCCATGCGCACGTTGACGGAGAACTGTTTTCCCTCAGAAACCGTGCACTCGGCCTCAGTGGCGCCACTATCGAGCGCCATCCGAATGACCCTCGATGCGAGTTCTTCCAGCGGATCAGCGCTCAAGCCGTTCCCCCAACTGTCATCCGATCCAGCTTGATCGTAGGAATGCCCACACCCACTGGTACGCTCTGCCCTTCCTTACCGCAAATACCAATCCCTTCATCCAGCCTCAGATCGTTTCCGACCATCGATACGTACTTCAGTGCCTCCGGTCCATTGCCAATCAAAGTTGCCCCGCGAACCGCCTGCGTCAGCTTGCCATCTTCGATCAGGTAGCTTTCAGAAGCAGTAAACACGAAGTTGCCACTCGTAATGTCGACCTGACCGCCTCCAAAGTTCCCGCAATACAGCCCTTTTTTCACGGACCGGATGATGTCCTCCGGTTCGCTCTGTCCCGCCAGCATAAAGGTATTGGTCATTCTCGGCATAGGGATGTGCTGGTACGATTCCCGCCTGCCACTGCCGGTAGAGCTCTGCTTGAGAATTTTGCCCGAAAGCTTATCGGTTAAGTATCCCCGCAGAATGCCGTTCTCGATCAACACGTTCTGCTGTGTGGGCTGGCCCTCGTCATCGACATTCAGGGATCCGCGCCGGTTCTCCAGCGTGCCATCATCAACAATTGTGCAGAGTTCGCTTGCGACCTGCTGGCCGATCCGGTTACTAAACGCTGATGTGCCTTTCCTGTTAAAGTCCGCTTCCAGACCGTGACCTACCGCTTCATGCAGCAAAATCCCGGGCCAGCCTGGACCTAAAACCACGGTCGTTTCACCTGCTGGTGCTGGTGCCGCATGCAACTGCACAATCGCCTGGCGCGCTGCTTCTTTCGCAAAATGCTCCGGCGTGCGCGTAGTCAGGAAGTAATCGAGTCCTACGCGCCCACCTCCGCCCGAATAGCCTCGGTGAGATGTCCCATCGTCGTTGCGGGCCAGTGCAGCAACACTGATGCGCGCGAGAGGCTGCCTATCAAAACTGAGGGTGCCGTCGCTGGTCGCAACCAATACATGCCGGAGGTTATCCGCATATGTGGCCTGAACCTGGAAGATTCTGTCGTCAGTGTCGCGGGCTGCCGCATCTGCCCGCTTCACCAGCTGCACACGTTCTTCCAAACTCATCTCGGTAGGCGCTACAGGAACCTTATAGAAGTTGCGCCCATTCAATTCGTGGAGAGAGATCTTCTCCACCTCAGACGGTCCACGTGCGATAAATGACGCTACACGCGACGCTTGCCGAATGCGTTCCGGTGATAAGTCGTCGCTATACGCGTAACCGGTGCGTTCTCCCGCAATCACCCGAACGCCAACACCCATGGAGACACCCTGGGTAGCACTTTTGACAATCGATTCGTCAATGCTGAGTGAAGTTGTAGCGAGGTACTCGAAATACAGGTCAGCATAGTCCCCGCCCTGCGACAAAGCTTCCGACAAATAGCTCTCGAGGTCCCTCTCGGTCAAACCGAACTTCGAAGCAAAAAAAGAGTCCCGAAACCCCATAATTCAAGGGTACCAGCCAGTCACACGTTCAGGCGCTCCCGGAGTTCTTTTGCTCTCTCCCGTGCTACGGTAAGCTCAGTTTTTTTCAGATCGTCCAGACGCACAAGGATCTTTCCGCCGAACCAGTTATAAAGTTCCGCCACGTGATCCACATTCACGAGCGTCGAACGGTGAATTCGCAGAAATTTCGCAGGGTCCAGCTTCGCTTCAAGTTCCACGATGCTGCCATCCACGCAGTAGTCCCTCGCCGGAGTGCTGGCAAAGGTAAGTTTGTCCTTTGCGTAGAAGTGCGTTACCTGCCGTAGATCGACAAACTCGATTCGCTCTCCAGTTCGGGAAGGCAGACGCGCCGGGTAAATAGGCCTCGGGTCCAGCACTACCGCCAGGCGCCTGACTAAATCCTGCATGTCCGGTTTCGGTTCCGAACCGCCGCGCATCTTTTCCAGTTTCGTTAAAGCACGATCGAGTTTTTCCGGCTCAATCGGCTTTAGCAGGTAATCGATCGAATTTACCTCAAACGCACGCAAGGCATGTTCGTGGTACGCGGTGGTAAACACGACAAGCGGTTGATCGCGCCCCAGCCGCTGCAGAAGTTCGAACCCGGTTAGTGCTGGCATCTGGATATCCAGAAACAGCACATCCGGCCTGATCGCCGCGATCTCTTCGAGTGCTCGTTCAGGATCCGTCTGACTTCCCGCTATTGAGACACGCCCAGCTTCTGACAGCAACCGCGTGAGTCGCCGCAAGGCAAGCTCCTCGTCATCTACCAGATAGGCTTTCATCATGTTGGTTCAGATTGACAGAGTTCACCGCAGCTTCTGGTAGACGGTTCGGCACCTGCAAACAAACCCGGCTACCCTGCACCGTCAAAGCCGCATCGGATCCAAACAAGGCCTGGAGACGGCACTGCAGCAGGTCGATACCATGTCCCTGGACCACATTCTCGAGAGTAAAGCCAGGCCCGTCATCCTGCACCACGATCTCCACGGACTTACCGGCGAGAGTCGCTGACACCTCCACGATTCCGCCCTCGCGCCTTGGTGACACGGCAAACTTCAGACTGTTCTCCACCAGAGTCTGTATCGACAGCGGAGGCACCTCCACAGAGCTCAACTGTTCTGGAATAGTAATCTGATAGTGCAATCTATCACCGAACCGGGCTTTCTCAATCTCCAGATAACCCTCCACCACGCGCAACTCGCGCGCCAGCGGAACCAGACCTAGCTGATTCGAATCCAGAGAGAATCGCAGCAAGGCCGCCATGCGTTCTATCAGACGTTCTGCCCTCTCCGGGTCTTCCCGAATCAGACATGAGATGGAATTCAGAGCATTGAACAGGAAATGGGGATGAATCCGGCTCTCCAGCGAAGACAGTCGAGCCTCCGCTGCCAGCTTCTCTGCTCTTTCCCTCTCCAACTCCCGCGTACGCAGTTCCAGTTCGGTAGCGCGAAGTTGGGCCCGAATGCCTTCTATGATCCCCGAAACAATGCCGATCAGCAGGGCAATCGGAATACAGATACGAACAGACTGCGAGAAGATTCGAGGGATCCGAAACAACGGTATACCAGTCAAAACAACACCCAGCACCGTTCCTGCGAGGCATCCAAGCACTGCGCACACAACAAGAATCAACAGCAGAAGCACCCAGCCTGTGAAAGGCTTCATCCGCGAAATGCTGGGACCGAACCGGAGCATCGTTACATGAACCAGCGTTCCGATTACGGAGCTATACGTCAGCGAAAAGACCGTCGACTCGAAGATCTCCCGCAACGTGAAGCCACGCCCGAAAATGAGCTGCACAAGCGGAACCAGCAGCCCCGCTGTTCCGCTCAAAACCAGCGTCCTACTCCAGGCTGCCCACGCCGACTCGCTTGTCACACAGACCTCATTTTGTCGTGTGACATCCTACACAACGGGTTTCCGCAATTGGAAGAGGAACACGCGTATCCATCCATTTCGCTGCGCGTTTCGCGTACACCGACCCGGGCAGCTCAGTCTGAATGCGCGCAAAGTAGCTCTCCGCTTTGATTGTTTCACCCGTGCGGCTGTACGCGTCAGCCAAACCGAAGAGCAACTCGCCCTTTGGATGAGAGCCAACCTGATCCCAGTGCGATTCCTGCAGCTTGAGCGTATGCTCATAATCGGCAATCACACGCTCCACCAGACTCTTCTGCATCTCAACCGGAACAAACCTCGAGACCGCCTGAACTACCGCGGCCCTCGGTGCCCGCACTCCTACGTTATCCGGTTCCAGAGCTACAGCCTCATCCAGGTTCTTCAGGCCCTCCGAATAAAGAGCGATGCCTTTCTGCCGGTCGGTTTGCATCAATTGACCGCTCTGCGTCAGCTGCCCGGAACCATACCAAACCATGGCCTCCGCGTGCTTCGGCTCCTTCGCAAGTATCTCTTCGCACTCTTTCATCGCTTCTGCCAGAGCAGCCTGATCTCCCGCAAAACCCGCAAAGAATTTGTTCCTCACCTGGTGGTCGAACCGTTCCGCTCCCAGCATCACAGCGGCCAGAGCAACGCTGGCAACCATCACATTCCGAATCGTCATTGGTATTTCCTCCTGGATCCCAGTCTGCCGGGAGCATCACAGGAAGACATCCTAAAACCGATGAAACCAGCGAACCATCTGACGAACAGCGCGTCACGAACGACGAAGCATCTTCTTCAGATACCCCATCACGGTATCGGCGATCAATTCGTGGCCGGCGGCTGTGGGGTGGATGCCGTCTCGCTGCATCAATCCAGGATTGCTGGCAAACTGATCCCGGATCGAACTCATCAGAAACGGAATCAGCGGTGTTTTGTATTTCGATGCAAGATCTTTGTACACGTTTTCAAACGAGCGTATGTAGTCCACCCCGTAGTTTGGCGGCAGCGTCATACCGGCCAGCAAGACCTGGGCTCCCTGTTTCTGCGCCATTACGATCATCTGCTCCAGATTCGCCTTCGTCCTTGCTACCGGGATACCCCGGAGGCCATCGTTTCCACCGAGTTCCAGCACAAGAATCCGGGGCTTTAGCGATAGAGCGTAAGTCAGCCGTCCGAGTCCACCGGTTGTGGTATCTCCGCTCACCCCCAGGTTCACGACGCGATACTTGAATCCGCTGCGGTCCAGCCGCCGCTGAATGCCGTCAGGAAAACATTTGCCGTCTGCCACCCCGTAGCCTTCCGCCAGACTGTCGCCAAGTATCACTAGTGTCGGACGAAGGTCCTGAGTCTGAGCAGCCAGAAGGTACGTCAGAAGATAAAGAAGCATTCGCATGATTGACGTTCAGGGCCTTACTAAAGTAATCGACACAGGTGCGCATCGGGTGGAAATCCTGCGCGGTATCGACCTTTTCGTTCCCAAAGGCCAGTTTCTCGCAATACTAGGTGCGTCAGGCAGCGGCAAAAGCACACTCCTGGGACTTATGGCCGGTCTGGATGACCCAACTTCCGGGTCCATCCGGCTGGACGGCGAAGAGATCGCGGGACTTTCCGAAGACAAGCTCACCGTCGTCCGTGGACGCAAGCTGGGCTTCGTCTTTCAAAATTATCAGCTCATCCCGACCCTTACCGCTGAAGAAAACGTGTTACTTCCGTGGGAATTGGTCGGCCAAAAGGCCCCCGGTGGAAATGGAGCGGGCCGAAGCCGGGCGCGCGAACTTCTAGACCAGGTCGGTCTGGAAGAACGTAAAGGACACTACCCCGTGCAACTATCTGGCGGTGAGCAGCAGCGTGTCGCTGTGGCCCGCGCTTTCATGGTGCGGCCTCCAATCCTGCTTGCCGATGAGCCTACAGGTAATCTCGACAGCGTCAATGGAAGACACATTCTGGATCTGCTGCTGGACTTGAATTCCCGCGAAGGAACTACACTCGTTCTGGTTACTCACGACCCCCAACTCGCAGCCCGGGCCGAGCGCCGCATCACTCTCGAAGATGGACGCATCGTGTCGGACCTGGCTGCATGACCGGTACCTCTTTCAAAATTGCCTTCCGTGACTTGCGGGCGTCCTGGAGCAAATTTCTCTTTGTCGTTCTGGCAGTGGCGGCAGGGGTGGGAGTGCTGACCGGAGTTCGAGGTTTTAGCGAATCTTTCCGGGGCATGCTGACGCGCGAAGCCCGGACCCTGATGGCAGCCGATGTTTTCGTTCGCGTATACGCCGCGCCCAGCCCAGAGCAGGAAGCCCTGGTAGCAAAGCTCGGAAAGGATGGCGCGACCTTGACCCGCGTCACGGAAACCTTGTCGATGGTCGCCTCCGACCCCGTTCCTGAGCCCGCCCTGGTCACTATCAAAGCCCTCGATCCTCTCGTATACCCTCTGTACGGAGAAGTGAAGCTCGACCCGGCAATCTCACTGCGGGAAGCGCTCAGGGACGATAGCGTGATCATCTCCGATGATCTCCGGCAAAGGCTCCGCGTGGAGAAAGGCCAGAGCATACGTGTTGGAGGACAGCCCTTCCGAATCGCCGCCATTCTCGTGGCAGAACCGGACCGCATGTCGGGCAGTTTTAGCATCGGACCCCGCCTGATGATCACTCGTGCCGGTCTCGCCAAAACAGGCCTGATCGGACTGGGCAGCAGGGCTTCTCAGCGAATTCTATTCCGCCTGAAAGGTGATTACGTACCAGTAGAAGCACAACTGAAGAAAGCGTTCCCGGAAGGGCTGATCGTCAACTACAAGGAGCTGAATCCCAATGTGCAGCTTGGTCTGGCCAGAGCCACCAGCTTTCTTAGCCTCGTCAGTCTGATCGCTCTAATTGTAGGAGCTATCGGCGTTGCTACCGCGATGCACGCACACCTGCAAACTCGTATGGATTCCATTGCGATCATGAAATCCATCGGTGGCCGCTCAGCACAAATAATCCAGATCTACGCGATCCAGACTATCTTCCTGGGTCTGGCCGGCGGTATTGCCGGAGTTCTGTTCGGCCTGGCGATCCAAAGTGTCTTCCCGAGTTTGCTGCAACGCTTTGTAGCGATGAAACCGGATGTCGTCTTCACGCCCGCGTCCGCGTTTCAAGGCCTGGCACTCGGCATTCTCACGACGCTTCTGTTCACTCTCCCCCCTCTGCTCAGCATTCGAGAGATCCGCCCCGCAATCATCCTCCGCCGCGATATGAGTGAGGTTCGTCCGTCGTTGCTCAAGCGGCTGCGACGGAGCGGAAGCGGCCTCGCACTTGGACTCCTAATCTGCGTCGGCCTTGCCGGAGTCGCGTCCTCGCTGATCGCAGCTTCGCCTCTCGAAGCCGCCCGGATCGGGGGAACTTTCATTGGCGGCCTGATCGTCAGCCTCGCTGCTCTTGCGCTCACCGGCACGATACTCCTCAAGCTCCTGCAAAGTTTTGCAAGCCGAGCCAAATCACTACCCATGACGGTGCGCCACGCCATCGCCAACCTGCATCGCCCCGGCTCTCAGTCCCGGGCGGTCCTCACCGCGCTCGGTGTTGGCGTAATGTTCACCCTTACCGTGTATCTGGTGCAGCGCAGTGTTCTGGATGAGATCCGGCGCTCCGCACCTCCCGGAATGGCGAACGTCTTCTTCCTCGATATCACGCCGGAACAGAAGGATGCCCTTGAGCGAATCGTGGGCAAGTGGTCGGGAACGCTGCGTCCTCCGGAGGTCATAGCAACCGTATCGTCCCGCCTGGTTTCCGTCAATGGAACGCCGGTTGAAAAGCTTACGCAGTCCGGCATACGCCGCTTCCGAATGGCCCGCACAATCTCCTCAGAAGGCGCCAAACCAGAAGGCGTGACCATTGAGAAGGGAGCATGGTGGAAAGACCCCGGCGAGCCACAGATCTCTGTTGGAGCCGCAGCGGCGCGCGCTCTCAAGCTGGAGCCCGGTGGCACGATGACCTGGAATGCATTCGGAAAGGTCATCACAGCGCGCATCGCCGCCATCCACCGAAGCGACGAACAGCGTCTTCGCGGAATGGTCGAGTTTTATATGAGTCCCGGGGCTCTGGAAGACCTTCCAGCGGTGTATTACGCCGGAGCCCGAATCCGTCCGGAGACTGTCGGAGGCCTGCAGCGCAAGCTCTACGAGCAGTTTCCGACGGTGACCGTGATCAACGTAGCGGATATTCTCGACCGCGTCCAGGAAGTGGTCGATCAGGTAGCACTGGTAATCCGTTTCATCTCAGCCTTCGCGATCCTTGCAGGAGCGATCATTCTCGCGTCCAGCGTTGCAGGTACGCGCTTCCGGCGGGTCCGGGAGATGGCTGTCTTCAAGGCGCTCGGAGCGACTCGTCGCAGTCTCGCCGTGATGTTTTCGACGGAGTTTCTGATTTTGGGAACCGCGGCAGGGCTGATGGGAAGCTTGCTGGCGACCGCCTTTACGTGGCTGGTCCTGCAGCGATTTTTCGACGAAACGCCCTTTCGCGTCGATCCGGCCGCTATTGCGACCAGCGTTGCACTGACAGCTGCGATCGCCGCAGCGGCAGGCTGGCTTGCCATTTTTAGAATTCTCGGTCAGAAGCCCCTCGAAGTACTCCGGGGGGAATGAACCGGAATCCTGCTACTCTTCGATGCGGATTATCTCGCCAGCCCGCAGTCCGGATGCGATCACAAC
>JACMLA010000572.1 GCA_014379815.1 Bryobacteraceae bacterium
CAGTGGTGACGAGCCACAACGTAAAACAATATCGAAGTGATTGCCATCGTACCTGTGACGGCGATACCATACGCAGCCGCTAGCTTCACCGACTCCCGGAAGGTGAGTACCAGCAGCAGGCAGGCAACTGCAAGCAGCGCATTCATCTCGGGGATGTAGATCTGACCTTCCGTGTGACTGGCCGTATGCCGGATTGTTACCTGCGGGAAATAGCCCAGCGCCATCGCCTGGCGGGTAAGGGAAAATGCCCCGGAGATCAGGGCCTGAGAGGCAATCACAGTTGCCATGCTGGACAGAACTACCAGGGCAATCGTCGCTGCACCTTCAGGAACCATCGAGTAGAAGGGATTTTCTGCAGCTTCAGGTCGGGCCAGAACCAGAGCTCCCTGCCCCATGTACGACACAAGCAACGCAGGGAAGACCAGGAAGTACCACCCTCGGCGAATGGGCGCGATTCCAAAGTGCCCCATATCCGCGTACAGAGCTTCGCCTCCGGTAACCGTCAAAACAACCGAACCGAGTATCAAGCCGCCTTGAAGACCGTGGGTGGCAAAGAAATTTATGCCCCACCATGGAGAGAGAGCCTGAAGGACTTCAGGCTTCTGGAGAATGTGGACGACGCCGAGGGTCGCAAGCGTAAAGAACCACACCAGCATCACGGGTCCAAAAAAGCTACCAACCGTCCCCGTTCCCCGTCTCTGGATAGCAAACAGGCCAAGCAGGATGGCGCAGGTAATTGGAATGACTGCAGGCTGGAGGGCCTTGTTGGCGATAGTGAGACCCTCCACCGCACTCAGTACCGAGATAGCAGGCGTTATCACACCATCGCCATAGAGCAATGCAGCTCCGATCACAGCCAGCAGGGAGATCCCGGTAACCCGGCCGCTCTTTACCGGATCTGCCCTGAGCTTGTCAGGTACCAGGGCGAGCAGGGCGAAAATCCCACCCTCACCTTTGTGATCCGCTTTCATAACGAAGGTCAGGTATTTCACCGTAACCACAAGGAAAAGCGACCACGACATCAGGGACAGGATTCCGAATAAATCGGGTTCGCTGACTGCCTTACCCCCGGAGGCATGCAGGCACTCTTTAAGTGTGTAAAGCGGGCTGGTGCCGATATCCCCAAATACGATACCCAGAGCGCCCAGAGTCAAACCAATCGCACCGGCATGCGCGCCTGGCGAGGATGGTCGGCTTATACCTTCGGCTGACTGAGGGGGTGGCGCAGTTGCATGTTCGGCAGGCATATTGTAGTTGAAGGTGCCCCGTATCGACCTGAGTCAGGAACTTAAACACAATCTACCGCAGCCGCTCAGGAGCCGGGACTGGTCATGACCAGAGCGTCCACCGTGATCAGACTGCCAGCGGGTCAACTCCCGGCAGTATTGACTGTCCTCTGGGCAGTCGGACTCCTGTGGCTTGAATTCCGCAAGCCACTTCGTCCGGTTCAGGACAGCAAGTTGCGACGCGGTATTCGAAACGGAGTTATCGCAGCTTGCGCGGGTGCTGTCGTGCAGGCTCTGGAAGTACCCGCTGCATTGGCGGCTTCGAACTTAGTCGCTGCGTATGATCTGGGCGTAACCCGGAATTTGCCAATGCCTCAGTGGGCCCGCGCTGCTATCTCTGTGCTGCTGCTCGACTATACCCTTTATCTTTGGCACGTGATGACGCACCGTGTCCCCTTTCTCTGGCGTTTCCACCGAGTGCACCATATGGATCGCGAGATGGACGCAACGACTGCGTTACGCTTCCACTTTGGTGAGATGACCCTTTCCGTCCCGTTCCGTGTCATGCAGGTTCTCGTCATAGGACCGACGCTGGCGCAGCTATCGGCGTGGCAATCGCTTCTCTTCGTTTCGATACTGTTCCACCACTCCAACGTACGGATCGGAAAGACGCTGGAGCGCTGGTTGCAGCTATTTGTAGTCACTCCACGCTTGCATGAGATCCATCATTCCGTCGCGCCTGAGGAAGAGAACTCAAACTGGTCGAGTGGACTCACGATCTGGGATGCTCTGCACGGCACTCTGAGGCGGGAGAGGCTGCCGACCGACCCTCTCACCATCGGTGTCGCAGGTCACCTTGGTGACGAGGATGTCCGGCTGTCGCGGGTGCTTAAGGCACCTTTTGTGGATGCGGGCTTTCGGACGTGACGGTACCACTGCGCCAGACTGACAGGGGGCACACCACACCAATAGAGCACTTGCAGCGCAGTCCAATGAGCCCACATGGCTGCGAAATTCCGGTCTTCAAAGCGTCGCGAGGACGTTACAATTGTCGACCCAAGGTGAAGAAAGCCCCCACCGCCGGATCGAAGACGGCGCAGCAGATCGAGATCTTCAAACAGCGGCAGAGGCCGGAATCCGCCGGCGGCGTGGTACGCAGTGGTTCGTACGAAAAGCCCGGAATCTCCGTAGCAAAGCCCCAGCATCCGGAGCCATGGATAAATGCGTGTCATCCACCTCGCTTTAACAGTTTGGCCGTCAAAATAAAGTGCGAAATTTCCGGCAGCCACACCAGGGTCGGCAAGAGCGTCCGTTATGTCATCAAGCGCGCTAACGGGAGGCAGGCTGTCAGCGTGGAGGAACCAGAGCACATCGCCCGTAGCCGCGCTGGCGCCTGCGTGCATCTGCTGACCCCGTCCCCTTGGTGCGCCAATCACGCGAACTCCACACTCGTTTGCGATAGAAACGGTATCGTCAGAGCTTCCGCCATCGACTACGATAACCTCGGCATCCCGGTTTTGGGTCGCTGCTTTTACGCATTTCAGTGTGTTCCTGATCGCCTGCTCTTCGTTGAGTGTAGGAACAATAATGCTGCAGCGCACTCCTGCAGTCTGCCACGGTTGACTTCACTTTGACCAACGATCTGACGCTGCTGACCGGGGCAACCGGACTTGTCGGCGGGTTGTGGGCGGAGAGACTCATCCGCAAAGGGCGTGCGGTGATAGCTCTCTCGCGTTCTGAACACCGGCCCGATTCAAAGCTTCCGTGCATCCGGGCAGATCTCAAAAAGCCCGGTCTTGGTCTGTCGTCCGAGGTGAGGAATTACTTGCAGGCGAACGTGTCCGAAATCGTTCACTGCGCGGCCGACACCCGATTTAACGCGCCCCTGAGCGAGAGCCGGGAAACCAACATCACGGGTACTCTAAGAATGCTGGAACTCGCTCGCGGGTGCACCGCTCTGCGAAAATTCGCTCACATCAGCACAGTCTATGTCGCAGGACTGCAAGCGGGGACCATACCAGAGAGGGTTCACCACGAGGAGCGGGAATTCACTACGACTTATGAGGACACAAAGGCGGAAGCCGAGCGCGAAATTCTCCGCGAGTCGTGCGTCCCAGCAGCCGTGTATCGCCTCAGCACGGCGGTAGGAGACTCCGCAACCGGAGCAATTCGGCAGCTGAACTGGTTTCATAAAATAGCCCGTTTGGCCCAATGGCTTCCCGGACTCCCTGGGGAGCCCGTGCGCAACACACCGGTGGATCTGATCGCTTCAGACTGGTCAGCCGACGTGCTCGAGTTCCTGTTCCACCAGCGGTTTGAAGAGGGTATTGTTTATCACGTGTGCGCGGGAGAGTCCCACTCTATTGATCTTCCTGATCTCTTCGAACTTCTGTTCTCTGAGTCCAAACGGCGTC
>JACMLA010000072.1 GCA_014379815.1 Bryobacteraceae bacterium
CAACACCTACCAATTTCAGCCGCGGTCCGGGTGGATTTGGGGCAGTTACCGGTGTTCGCGATCCGCGCATCATGCAGTTGATGGTTCGCTTCCAGTTCTAAACGCAAGCGTCTGTTGAGGGTGGTGGCACGATCTGTGCTCCACCCTCAGCGCGCTTATGCGAGTCGCGCCTGCCGGACCGCTTTGCACCAGCCCCCATAGAGTTCCTCGCGCTTGGTCTCATCCATCTGCGGTTCGAACACTCGATCGCTAACCCACAAGCTTTCCAGCTCTTCGGTTCCACTCCAGATCCCAGTCGCCAGACCCGCAAGATAGGCCGCACCAAGCGCGGTTGTTTCCACGTCGAAAGGCCGGACGATCCTAGTGCCTAGAATGTCCGCCTGAAACTGCATCAGAAAGTCGTTGGCAGAAGCGCCTCCGTCCACACGCAGTTCCTGCAACCGGGACCCCGTATCGGCTTGCATCGCATCCATCAACTCGCGGGTCTGGTAGGCAATGGCCTCCAGCGCGGCACGGACAATATGAGCTGGAGTCGTTCCCAGAGTCATTCCAGTGATCGTGCCCCTTGCAGCAGCGTCCCAGTGAGGTGCTCCCAGACCAACGAAAGCGGGCACGAGATACACGCCATCGGTGTCGGTTACGGATTGGGCAAGCTGTTCCGATTCCGCCGAGGTCGCGATAAATTTCAACCGGTCCCTGAGCCATTGAACCGCAGCACCGGCAACAAAAACACTGCCTTCTATTGCGTATTCGCGCTGGTTGACGGCCGAAGCGGCGCGCGTGCTCAGAAGACGATGCGTGGAGACAGGAACCCTGGTGCCTGTGTGAAGCAGCGCGAAACATCCGGTTCCATAAGTGTTTTTGGCGAGCCCGGGGCGGAAGCACGCCTGTCCCGCTAAGGCAGCCTGCTGATCTCCTGCTATACCGGCAATTGGGATCGTCGCGCCCAGATGTTCCACAGATGTTTCGCCAACAACCTCACTGGAACGCACGATCCGCGGGAGCAGAGCGCGTGGGATGTCGAACAGCGAGAGAAGCTCGTTGTCCCACTCTCCGGTCTGCAGGTCTACCAGCATCGTCCGGGAAGCATTGGAGTCGTCGGTGACATGACATGCTCCATTGGTCAGCTTCCAGATCAACCACGTGTCGACTGTGCCAAATAGCAGCTGTCCGTCTCTGGCCCGCTGACGCGCGTCCGGCACATTGTCGAGGATCCACTTCAGCTTGCTGCCGGAGAAGTACGCATCGACGACGAGCCCCGTTTTCCGGGTGATGAACTCGCCATGGCTACGGGAAAGCTCGCGGCAGAAGTCCGCAGTGCGCCGACATTGCCAGACGATTGCGGGCGACACGGCGACTCCGGAAGCCTTATCCCAAACCACTGTAGTCTCGCGCTGATTGGTGATCCCGACCGCGGAGACAGGCTCGCGGGCCCCACCCATGACGGCCTGAGCGGCTTCGAGTTGCGCGCGCCAGATCTCCTCAGGGTCCTGCTCAACCCAGCCAGGGTGAGGATAGTTCGCTGGAAACGGAACAGAGCGCATGGAAAGCCGGTTGCCGCGCTCGTCATACATAGCGGCGCGGGCCGACGTCGTTCCCTCATCGAGGGCCAGGATGTATGGCACGCACGCATTATATGGTGGATTCTGCGACCCTTCGCTCTTTGCGGCAACTATACTGTAGGAAGACCATGTTCTTTCGCCGAGAAAAACCGCGCGTTCTGTCGTTTAGCGACCGACTGGACAAACTGAAAGAGCTGAAGCTGACCGTACAGCCTGCATCGGGTGGAACGCAGGTGACCAAATATGGTTGTTCTGCCATATTGCACGACCGCGGCGCAGAGTCTCCGGCCGTTGGCAAGGCAGGGGTGGTTGTTGGTAACGAAATCGGTTATCTGGTGAACGGTGGATACCAGCAGTTTTTTGTGACGCCTTCCGGACGCAAGTTGCCGGCACTGGCGCAACAACTGAGAGCGCTGCATGACTTTCAGGAAGATCTGAAAGAAGGTCTCGGTATCGACAGCCTGTACAACACGTCGCTGGGAACCATCTCAGACCAGCACATGTATGACCGGGTCGAAAACCGGGACAGCGGGATCGAAAAAGATTTTGGCGGCCCGCACCACTCCTAAGTGAATATCCAGTAACTCCAGAGAGAATTCGCGCGTTCTCCCGACACTAGTACAGCGACTATGTGTCCAAAGCGCACCTTAATACCTGGACTGTTTGTTGCCGTTGCATCGTTCGCTGCGCCGCAGCAGGCGTTGTACAAGATCGATACCTTCGCAGGCGGAACCTTTAACGGAGATGGCCGGTCGGCGAACGCCGCCGTGTTCGTCCAGCCTCAGTCCGTTGCGGTGGATCGCATTGGGAACATCTATCTCTCCGACAGCGGAGACCACAGAATCCGGCGTATTGGACTAGACGGCATCGTACAGACTGTGGCTGGGACAGGATTGCCTGGAGCACTGGGCGATGGTGGACCAGGAGCGCAGGCGCAACTGAATTCCCCTTATGGTCTTGCTCTGGATTCCGGGGGGAATCTCCTGATCGCCGACCTTGGCAACGGCTTGATCCGGCGTCTGCGCGTCAACGGCAATCTGGAAACAGTTGCCGGCGGAGGGCGGGACACTCCTACCAGCCCCGGCGCGATTTCAGCTCGATCTGCGCGTTTACTCCAGCCACGCGACGTTGCGGTGGATTACTCCGGTAACATTCTGATCTCAGACTTTGGATCGAATCGTGTGTATTCCGTCGACACTTTTGGCTCACTCTCAGTTCTGGCAGGAAGTGGTGAACAGGGCGGCATCAAGGACGTACCAACACTCGCGACGGCTGCTCCG
>JACMLA010000573.1 GCA_014379815.1 Bryobacteraceae bacterium
CGTGCCGCCATCTGCACCTGTTGCTGGCTGCCGAACCACTGACAGCGCGGTGGGGCTACCTCACGACGTCAAGCCGAAAACGTTGATTACCCCCACCCCAGTCCTGCCACTGCGTTACGCAAACACCGTTGTCGAGACTAACTCCACAGACGTCAAGCGAATGGCCGCTATGCAGCGGGGTGAACCGGTAGTACCCGCCGGCCTCCGGCAACAATCGCCATTGCTGACTAGTGAAACCTGACCAGGATGCCTGCTCCAGACGAGCACCCGAATTCGTAGCGCCCGGTCCGCCAGCTATCGACAGCACTTTCCCGCTATGCCGCGACAGGACCCGGTACACTCCACTGCTTACAGGCACGAACTGGAATTGCTGATTGTTTCCGGTGTGGCAGGCCCACTGCACGATTGGCCCGCGTTCTGCCGTCGAAAACCCATAGACGTCCAGACATTTACCGCTGTGTGAGGCAACCAGCCGGTACCAGGCTGCCGGATCAGGCAGAGTTGGCTCTGCAACGGTTCTTGAAACCTTGTAAATGGTTCCGCTATAGTCATCCGAGATAAGGATCGATCCTCCCTGATCGACTGCGGTATCGACGGGACGACCCCACACGGACCCATTCGGGTTTAGCCAACCTGTGACGAGGTCGATCTGCGAACCGATTTGTGCGCCTATCCAGGGAAAGTACGCAATCTTGTAGCCCGTCTTAATCTGGCGGTTCCAGGATCCGTGAAGGGCCACCAGACCTCCGGACCGATAGTCCGAAGGCGCATTCGTGTTGTGCAGGAACGTGAACCCCAGGGGTGCGGAGTGTGCCTGAATGCCCTTGCTGATGCGATCCATCGAGTCGCAACTTACTTGTCCGCCCGCATTGAAATTGACGTCCCGGTCGAAAGGCATACTGTTGAGGCCACCGGGGGTATCCGGGTTGGGATTACAGAAGGGCCAGCCGTAGTTTCCGTTATCCCGAACGGAAGTCAGCGCCTCCGGCGGATGGTTATCCACGTACGCGGGGATGACTCGTCCGTACTGCCCTGTTCCGTCCTGGTTCGGGTAGGGAATGTTGTCACGCTGGTTGACGGTAACCCAGAGATTCGTGGTGCCAGGAAGGAACGCCAGTCCTTCCGCGTTACGCAGACCTCTGGCGAACAGTCTGCCGTTCCGGCCGTCCGCGTCGTAGCGGTAGATCGCTGCCCGCACGGGATTGCTGGTCGTATCGGAAAGGCAGACGTTGCAGGTAGACGCAATCGAGACGTAGAGGTTATCGTTCACGTCCATCGCGATGTTCTTCAATTCATGGCCATAGGCACCCTGCAACTCCGGCGTGCTTGCATCGGGCAAACCTGAGATAACAATTTCCCGGCTTTGTGGGTTAAGTGATCCGGGTATCCAGGTAAATCGGTTGATTTGATGAGATTCAGCGATATAAACGTAAGTTCTGTTTCCAATAGAATGGAAAACGATGTCGTGAGGCCGGCGCATCCCTCCCACGTAGGTAGTAATCAGCGGATCGCCCGCTCCGTTTGGACGGACCAGCAAAACAGATCCACTGGAGGGTTGCGACACCAGCAAATTATTATCGGGAGTAGTCGCCAGGAAACGAGCGCCTGGGATACGAGCGTAAACGGCGGCATCGAAGCCCGAAGGAACCTTGAGCGTGCGAGCGACGTGGAAAGGGCTTGTCCGCATGCTGACAGGGACTCTCACAGTCACCGGGACCGTAGCTCCGGGCTGACCCCACATCTGAACACAGCTTGTAACACAAGCGAATGCTGTAAACAGCTTGCTCGTTTGCATGTAACGACCAGTTGTGAATAACTTCATGAAATCTCCTGCGTTGGGTTTGTGGACACGTGCATCGCGCGGCACGTGCGGAAGAATTGCGTCTGCTTTACAACATAGAGGTTCGCCAGGGAGACCGTAGTTTCGGACCACGCGTAAAATACAGTGAAACACCAGCTGGACCTACTCACGACGGGGACTGCGAAGCGTTTACAGAGCAAGCGAAGACTCGTGGAGCACGGGCTTGTATCCCAGGCGAATGCAGTGGACCGTTGGCGCTGGGGTCAGGACCGTTACGACCAGACTCCCTGGCCGCATCGATTTTTCTATGTAGCCTTCGGGAGACCATAGCAGGAGAGCGTCATTCCAGACGGCAAAGCATAAGCCACCAACCTGGACGAAACAGCCGTCGGGTAAGGTGTTCAACCTTGCCTGGTAGGTGACCTTGCGTCCCAGGCTGTCCACGCGTGCGCGATGCAGTTCGGCATCGATTTCAGGAGCGAGCAGTGGTACGCGCGCCTCTCCACTAGCTCCTCGTAGCCATGCCTCCTTAAAGTTGTTGAAGCGTTCGCGCCGACACTCTGCACAAGGTCGGTGGCCCGCCGCCAGGGCTACAGCTTCGTCTAAAAAGAAAAGCTCTGTGTATAATCCTGGGGTCATTACGGTACGCCGCCGGCCCTTGAAGTCAAGCAGGCACGTGATCCATCGTTGACCCTTGAAGGAGCGCACGATTGTTTGCTTTTCATCGTGTATTACTCCTCCCCGGTTGCCCATCAAGTTTCCACGAGCACCCGATCTGATGATTGCTCCGCGAGGGTCAACCCGATTTTGCAATGGCATCCGGATCCAGGAGTGACAGCATGGCACGCATGTTTGTACAGTTAGCAGCATGGCCTGCTGGTTCCTTATTTTACTGCTTGCGTCGGTTTGCGGAGCCGAGACCTATCGGGTCGAAGCAACTAAGTTTTACAACTCGTTCCATCACAGGCACACGGTACTGCAACGGATACGATCCGGCGATACTGTGACCACTAAGACCATCGACGCTTCAGGTCGCGATCACCTGGGAAAAGTTGCTGGTTCTGCACCTAACCCGCTAACGGGGCCGTTCTATGTCGAAGGAGCCGTATCGGGCGACGCGATTGCGGTCACGTTCCGCAGGATCCGCATGAACCGGGATTGGGGTTGGTCCGCGTACCGGCTGGGGCTGTTCTCTATGGCTGCTCCTTCGATCGAGAATCTCTATCCAAACAGTTACAAAGCTGGTGCCGCGTTCGAAGGGCGATCGAACATCGTGCCGTGGGATCTCGACCTCAACAAGAACCTTGTGCGGCTCCGGGAACCGGCGAGCAAATCGCATCGTATGGAATTCCCGGCGCGTCCGATGCTCGGATGCGTTGGTGTGGCCGCAGCAGGCGACTTTGGGCCAGGCTCAGGCATCTCGGGCCCGTACGGAGGCAACATGGACTACAACGAGGTCGTTGAGGGTGCGACCGTCGTTCTTCCTGTATTCCACGACGGCGCGCTGCTGTTTCTGGGGGACGGCCACGCGTTGCAGGGTGACGGCGAACCAACGGGCACAGGGGTTGAGACCTCGATGGATGTGGAGTTCACGGTGGAGCTACGCAAGAAAGCCGGCCTTTCCAACCCACGCCTCGAAAAAACGGACTTTATCGTCAGCGTAGGCAGCCAGCCGGAGTTTGCCAGCTCACTGGACCGCGCTCTGCAAATCGCAACAAGTGACATGGCGGACTGGCTCACCCGGAGCTATGGCCTCGAGCCGTGGGCGGCTCATTTGCTGATAGGTTACCAGGGCAGATACGACGTGATCACCGTCGCCGGTTCGGTAGGCCTGCGCATCCCAAGAAAGGCTTTGCCTGTTGCCGGTGCGAACCCGTCAAACGATTAGCTCGTTGTGAAACACGACGTTGTTGGTGAGTCCTGATTTGGACCAGCACACCATGCACCATCTCTGGCTTGCACCCTGGGTCGCGCTAAGTTTCTTCCCTGTCGCCATGTGGCGGCCGAAGAGCTAACTCGCGTACCGGCAAAATGTCCCTTTTTATAAGCGCTTGGTGCTTAAGCAGGTGTGACTGGAAATCTTTCCTGCAAACCGGCCCAGATCGCCACCCTCTTAGTTCTTTCCTTGACTACGGCTGTATTCGCCCAAGAGTCGAAGTCACTGGCTCAGCAAGTTGGCGTATATCACTGGGGCGGTAAGCATGCCAGCGGTTATTCCTCAGGCATCCGGGACCTGACGTCGCTAAATGCGCGTATCGTCCGACTTACGATTTCCCCGCAGTTGCACCGTGACTACAACCAGGGACCGGCCTGTCTTCCGAATTTCACCTTGTCGGGAGCTTTGGACAATCCTGACTTGTTGTCCGCGCTCGCTCATCCTCAACTTGAAGTCATCATGATCACGACCTACGACGGGGCAGGCTTTGGCGATTGCTTCACTCACCCCTATCTGAATCCGGAATGGTACACGCCAGGAAACACCGAACGCATCGTGTCAGAATACAGCGAGTTTGTGCATCGCCTGCACGTGCTACTTCAAGGTACGGGGAAGCGTTTGATCCTCTCAAACTGGGAGGGAGATAACGCCCTCTACTGCGGTCAAGCTTACAGCTATCTGCATTCGGATGTTTTTCGAGAGCAATGCCTGGCAGCGTACCCTTTGGCTTACGGTGGGAATCGTGGTCCTCAAGATTCAGTCAAAGGGATGGTCCTCTGGTTGAAGGCTCGATACCTCGGCATGACCAGCGGCCGGGAGCGCGCAAAGTTAAGTGGCTTGACCGGAGTTCAGGTCGAAAGCGCGATCGAGTTTTGCTCACTGAGCATGCTGCGTTCTCACGGCCTGCAAAGCGTTCTATACGACGTGTTACCAAGTGTTGCGTTTGACTACATTTCGTATTCCGCTTACGAATCTTTAACTGCTGCGGATCCGGCCTCAGCGCTCCGAGCAGATCTCAATCGCATTCAAATGCTTACCGGAACCAAACGGATCATTCTTGGCGAGGTAGGTTTCTCAAGGTCCAGACTTGGGGACAGGCAGATCGAGGCAATCCACAAAGTGACAAACGCCGCCATCGAGTGGGGCGTGCCATACATCATCCTTTGGAACCTCTATGATCAGGATGTCGAAAACGATTACGGACTTTTCGATCTGGAGGGCAGGATCAGCACACTGGGGATCGAATACAGCCGCATGCTGAGCCTCGAATCGAAATAGGCTGAGATGGAGATCGTCAATGTGGGCTTCACTTTGTCTCCACGGCTTTGGAATCTTTAGGCACGTCCGCTCTCTTCAACGGCAAGGCAATGCCACGTTCCTGCAAAACCTCCTTCAGCGTTTGCGCGGCATTCAGAGCGCGCGGAAATCCCGAAGTTACCGTCATGAGGTGAAGGACTTCGAGTAATTGCTCCGGCGTAGCTCCCAGTTGAAGTGCGTAGCCTGCATGAATCTTGAACTGCTCCAGCGTCCCCTGGGCCGCAAAGGCGGAACAAGCAACGAGCTGCCTGGTTATGGGGTCGAACACCCCGCGAGACCAGACATCCCCAAGGGAGTATTCCAATGTGAATTGGGCGAGGTCTGGGAAATCCCGTTCGAGTTGCGCAAAGTGGAGAGGCTTCTCCGCCTTACCGGAACCCGCCTCGAGTACTTTGAGACCCCGGTCCGCACGTTCCTTCACCGCCTGCTGTGCATTCAAGGATGTGGAAAGCATAATAATCAGTAAGCCGGTTTTCAAGGCAGGCCTCATTTTTTCATATCCGTGGTAACCGACAACTCGTGCCAGCGGTCGAGCTCAATCCGGCGTGCCTCCAGAGTGTCTTGCGTTAGCTTCACCGCATCGCTCCCGGCAGCGAAACGCAAGGGTGGGTTATCGGATTGAACGACCTGTACGAGCGCCGCACCAAGCCTCTTCGGATCGCCCAACTGTTTGTGATTGCGCGCCTCATACTCGTCACGGAGTGTGGCAGCCGCTTCGGCATAATCTTCAATGTTGCGGGTTCCATATGTGACAGAGCTGTTGTCGAGGAAATCGGTTCGGAAAAACCCAGGTTCAACGATGGTTACCCAAATCCCCAACGGCCGTAACTCCTGCGCCAGACCTTCAGAGAAGCCTTCGACTGCGAACTTGGTCGACCCGTAGATAGAGCCCCCGCCAAACCCCACGAGTCCTCCGATGGACGAGAGATTCAGAATGTGTCCGGAACGCCGTTGCCGCATTCCGGGGAGCACGGCCCGGGTGACATTGAAGATACCGAAAACGTTGGTTTCGTACTGTTTCCTGATCGCGTCAGCCTCTACCGTTTCGAAGTAGCCGAGTTGGCCGTAACCGGCGTTGTTGACCAACACATCTACTCTGCCAAACCGATTTACGGCGGCTGCTACGGCAGACTCTGTCTGATTTTGGTCGGCGACATCCAGTGGTAGGGCGAGCAGGCGATCACTCGCGCCAAGACTTTCCAGGATCTTCTCTGGCTTGCGGGCGGTGGCGACCACGCCGTCACCTGCGCTGAGCGCCGCGTCTGCAATCTCTCGCCCAAGACCTCGGGCCGCGCCTGTTATGAACCAGACTTTGCTCATCAGTTCTCCCTCGTGTTGGGCGACCACACCAGTGTTCTTTCCTCCCGGGATTCGCCGGGGCGACTCTTGCTAAGCAATAAGCACCTTTAAGGATGAACGAATTGCATAGCGAACCATGTTGGAAAGTTGCGAAAGACTTCTCAAATGTTGCCTTGCTTATGAGTGGGTTCACTCGACGCGTTCGTCTTCGCCCTGGCCGGCCCTCCGGTAAGCACCTGGAGTTGTCGCAAAGTTCTTCAGAAACGCAGCTGTGAAATGCCCGGCATTCAGATATCCGCAAGCGCACGCGACTTCCGCTACGCTAAGATCGCTCTCGCGGAGC
>JACMLA010000574.1 GCA_014379815.1 Bryobacteraceae bacterium
CACCAGGTTGTTGACGATACGAGGGCTGAGAACGCTGTTCAACGCTACCGAGACGTTATGCATGCGGCTTGGCGCAACCTGGAAGTACTCGAGGTAAGGCGCGTTGGCATTGACTACCGCAGCTTGCGTTCCGGTGCCTCCGTAATAACGGCCACTCAGATTGTGGGCGGAGTTGAAGTTGTGATCGATTTTGATGATGCCGTTGTAGCTGTCGTACGTATTGGCGTCAGTTGAGAAGAAATTGTTCACGACAGCCGGGCCGGTACGAATCCGGGCGGGGTAAAAGTTGATGATGCCGCGTGTGACCGGATTCTCCTGAACGTTGAACTGCTGGAGTATCGCGCGCCCTTGTTCCAGCCACGCAGGCGAGAGCGTGGTGACCCCTGTAGCGTTCGCGGCATCCGCTTTCTGTGTTTCTCCGGTGACGAAAAAGAACGTTTTGTCGCGAATGATCGGACCACCGGCGGAGAACCCGTACTGGTTATTGCGAATCCGGCGTACTCCAGCTCCGGCTGCGGCAAGAGGCGTATTGGCGGCGAAGTACTCGTTGCGGTTGAAGTAGTACGCACTGCCATGCAACTGGTTTGTGCCGGATTTAATGACGAGATTGACGATGCCTCCGCCATTGCGACCCATCTCTGCGCTGCCACTAAAGGCGACGGAGAATTGATCGATGGCTTCGACCGGTAGAAGTGTTCCCGCAATGCCCGCAACACCGCCCTGATTCACAGCCGAAGTGTTCTGAAATCCGTCGTTGTTATCGGCACCATCGATCTGATAGTTGTTTCCGCGCGTGCGATTGCCGTTGACGGAATTGCCCACTGGGTTGACCCCTGCGCTGAGCTTCAGCATCTGCCGGAAGTCGCGCCCGTTCATGGGCAGATCTGATACGGTTTTCGTGTTTACGATACCGGTGAGCGTGGTCGATGTCGTCTCCACCTGAGGGATCGAGGCCATCACATCCACCGTGGCTGCCTGGGAAGCAACGCCAAGACGGAACGCCATGTTGGATACCCGGGAGACCACTACTTCCACGTCGCTTTGTTGAGACTGAAATCCTGTCTTGTTGACGGTGACGGTGTAAGGACCAAGTGGCAGATCAGGCATGGAAAACTCACCCGAACTGCCGCTGATTGTGGAACGTTTTTGTCCGGTGCCTTTGTTAACTGCCTCTACGATAGCTTCGGAAATAGTTGCGCCGCTGGCGTCTTCGATTGTGCCGCGGATTTCACCACGAAACGTCTGTGCGCAAAGCGGAGTGATCCCGATTGCGACGCACAGCAAACACATAACTCTTTGTATAGTCATTGAAACCCCTGGTTGTTTTTAACCACGACGTGGGGTTGCGCCTCATAGGGCGCCGTTTCGACTCAGCGAGGAGACGAGTCCGATTGCGGAGATAACAGAGAGGTTACCACGCTGACAGCGGTCTAATAAGAACCCGAATGACGTTTCAGGATTTGGGGAAGGTTGGTGGAAAATGCGGAGCGCGCCATTACCATGTCTGCTCCCGCGTCATGAGCCCTCTGTTTAAGCTCGCCCTGGACGTGAGAAACGAAGGCAATCACGGCAAGTTTGCTGCCATCACTCTTCAACTTGGAGATCAGATCGATGGGGTCGACCGAGTTGGCATTGAGGTCCACGATGACCAGCAAAGGCGGTTCGGTTACGGCGGACAGCGCGTCCTGTTCTGTTTTGACGAACTGCACCTGGAGACCGCTGCGTTTGGCTGCGTCGGCGATCTTAACGATGAAGATGAGATCCTCGACGACGCCGAGCACGCGCTTATTCAACTGAACTGGCATAAAAATGTGACCGGAAACCGGACAAGCTCGTTAGGAGCGGAGGCACTCCGATAGTACTGATTCCCCATTCTAAAAGCAACAGCGACTCCCTCTGCGCGAAGGATACTGCGGGCACTATACTGTGGAGGCTGGGAATTGAAACGACTTTGTCTCCCGTATACGGCATTCTTGACGGTGCGGTTCTCGCACAGCGGAATCTCGACGTTGTTTCTGCCGCTGAAGCTCTGATTGAAGGTGGCATTCGGCTGGTGCAACTTCGGTGGAAGCAGTCTTATACGCGGGAAGTTTACGCCAGTGCCGTCCAGATTGCACGCCTTTGTCGCGATGCTGATGTTGCGTTCGTGATCAATGACAGAGCCGACGTCGCACGGTTGCTGGACGCGGGTGTACATACCGGACAGGACGATCTGCCCGTCGCAGCGGTGCGTCAGATTGCAGGATCCGCATGCCTGATTGGGGTCTCAACACATAGTGAGTCGCAATTCACAGAGGCGGTGCAGACCGAACCTTCGTACATTGCGCTCGGTCCTATCTATGGCACCGTTTCGAAAGATCGGCCCGATCCCATTGTTGGCACGGAGACTCTGGCCAGAGTGCGCCGGCATTTCGAAGGCCCCGTAGTTGCGATAGGCGGAATCACACGTATTCTCGCCCCTGAGGTGTGGCGTGCCGGGGCCGACTCTGTGGCAGTGATCGGAGATTTGTACCCCGGCGATGCAACGAAGGCGTCGGTGAGGGAACGAGCCGAGGAATGGATTCAACTCGCGAATGAGCAATGTAGCCGGAGTTTCTGACGCTTCCGGACAGGCGGGCCTGGTCAAGCGCCTGGGGCTGGTAGACGCAACCACCCTGGTGATGGGCTCGATGATCGGCTCGGGAGTTTTTATCGTTGCGGCCGATATATCCCGTCAGGTGCAATCGCCCGGGCTCCTGATGATGACGTGGCTCGTGACGGCGCTGCTCACCATCACCGCAGCTTTGAGCTATGGCGAACTGGCTGCCGCAATGCCTGAGGCTGGCGGCCAGTACGTGTACTTGCGGGAGGCATTCGGTCCCCTGTTTGGCTTCCTTTACGGCTGGACCCTTTTCCTCGTCATCCAGACTGGCACCATCGCTGCCGTAGCCGTCGCGTTCGCAAAGTTTACGGGCGTATTTTTCCCCGGCGTGTCGGCAGACAACAAGCTCGTTTCGTTCCTGAGTACCCAGCAAGCGCTCGCAATTGGCATCCTGGTCCTGCTGACCTGGGTGAACACTCGCGGCGTGAAAACCGGCTCGATTGTGCAGAACATCTTTACGGCTGCCAAGACGGTGGCGCTGCTCGGACTGATTGGATTCGGCTTTGCCATAGGCCGGAATGAGGCTGCGATCCTGAGAAACTTTGGGGATAACTTCTGGGGTGGAGCCAGCTGGAGCGCCGACACAATCCGGCTAGTCGGGGTTGCCATGGTGGGCGCACTTTTCTCGTCAGATGCCTGGAATAATGTGACGTTCACTGCGGGTGAGACACGGAATCCAAAGCGAAACCTGCCTCTGTCGCTAGCGATTGGCGTGCTGTCGGTTTCGGCTCTCTATCTTGCCTGCAATCTGGTCTACCTGTACGCTCTGCCGCTGGAGGCAATTCAGAATGCACCCCAGGATCGCGTAGCGACCGCGGTGGCGACGCAGATTTTCGGAGCAGCAGGATCCAGTCTGCTGGCAGTCGCCATCATGATTTCTACATTCGGCTGTGTGAACGGAATGACTCTGGCCGGCGCCAGAGTTTATTACGCAATGGCTGTCGATGGCCTCTTCTTCCAGCCTGCCGGCATTCTCGACAAGAAACATCGTGTACCGGTTGTGTCGTTGTGGATGCAGTGTGCCTGGGCTTCTGCTTTGACCCTGACCGGGCGCTATGGCGATCTGCTCGACTATGTGATCTTCGCAGTTCTGCTGTTCTACATTCTGACCATTGTGGGAGTCTTCGTGCTGCGGCGAAAGCGACCTGACATGGAACGGCCTTACAAAGCCTTTGGGTATCCTGTGCTGCCGGCTTTGTACATTCTGACTGCTGGACTGATTGAAATCCTGCTGTTACTATACAAGCCAAATTACACATGGCCCGGCCTGATCATCGTGCTGCTTGGAATCCCTGTTTTCTTTCTGTGGCGCACCCGGGCTCGCGCTGCAAGAGGTATTTAGAATGGCAAGCGTAACAAAACCGCGGGGCGGTTCGAGTTTATTCGCGACCAAACCACTAAGTCGCATTCTGGCCGAGTCCGAGGGCGAACACAGCCTGAAGCGAACTCTCGGCGCTTCACAACTGGTTGCGCTCGGGATAGGGGCCATCATTGGCGCGGGTCTGTTCTCGCTGACCGGGATTGCTGCCGCGAATCATGCCGGACCGGCTATCACTCTGGCTTTCGTTCTGGCCGCCACAGGATGCGCCTTTGCCGGGCTCTGTTACAGCGAATTTTCCACCATGATCCCGATTGCAGGGAGTGCCTACACGTACTCTTACGCGACGATGGGCGAGTTGCTGGCGTGGATCATCGGGTGGGATCTCGTGCTGGAGTATGCGGTGGGCGCCTCAACGGTTGCGGTGAGCTGGTCCGGGTACGTGGCGTCGCTAATGAAAGACTTTGGCGTGATCTTGCCTCCCCGGTTGATCGCGTCTCCTTTTCAAGCGATAACACTCGCGGACGGCACGGTCACAACCGGACTGATCAACCTTCCGGCGATCATCGTCGTCGTTTTGATTTCCTGGCTGCTGATGACAGGCATTCAGGAGTCTGCCAGAGCTAACACGGTTGTTGTGGTCCTGAAAGTTGCGGTCGTGATTTTGTTCATTATCTTCGGCTGGGCTTACATCGACCCGGCAAACTATGTCCCCTACATACCGGAGTCACAAGGTCCGGGGCACTTTGGATGGAGCGGTGTCGTACGGGCAGCCGGGGTCGTCTTTTTCGCCTTTATCGGGTTTGACGCTGTTTCTACCGCGGCCCAGGAAACCAAAAACCCTCAGAAGCACATGCCGATCGGGATCATAGGCTCTTTGGTGGTCTGCACTCTGCTGTATGTACTTTTCGCACATGTGTTGACGGGTATCGTCAACTACAAAGAGCTGGACAACGCCGCACCTGTCGCGACCGCAATTGACCGCACCGGCCTGGTCTGGCTGAAAACCGCAATCAAAGTCGCGATCATTGCCGGATACACGTCGGTGATTCTGGTGATGCTTCTCGGGCAATCCCGGGTGTTCTACTCGATGTCGCGCGACGGCTTGCTGCCGAGTGTATTTAGCGACATTCATCCCAAGTGGCGCACTCCGTGGCGCAGCAACATGGTCTTTATGGTGTTTGTTGGGGCGTTCGCGGCATTTGCACCGATTCAGATTGTGGGCGAAATGACCAGCATTGGAACACTGTTCGCCTTTGTGCTGGTATGCGCGGGTATCCTCGTGATGCGTCGCACGCACCCTGACCTGCCCAGACCCTTCCGGACTCCGTTCGTTCCCTTCATTCCGATTCTTGGCATTCTGGCCAATCTCTTCCTGATGTTCGGCCTCGGTCTGGAGAACTGGCTCAGACTGTTTGTCTGGTTAATTGTTGGGCTTGGCGTCTACTTCGGGTACAGCCGTCACAACAGCAAGCTCCGGAACTCACCTGCGACAGATTAGTCGCAGGGAAACGAAAGGAGGGATGGGGTCAAGCTCCACCATCCCCCTTCGACTGCCGCCGGATCCTCCGACCGATGCACAGCAGCAGTAACCCTGTTCCCATCAGAGCCATGGCGCCCGGTTCGGGGACGCTGGCAGGAACATTTCCGATCTGAAGTGTTGTGTCAGTAAGGTCGTTGTTGGTCTGCGGAAGTTGGACCGGATCCAGCAGCCACGCTGCCGCCTGACCCTGATACGTCCCTCCGCCAACTATCTGACCGCTCGCGTTGATCCCGTAGGCGGTGTCCAGCGACCATCCCAGGTTGCTGTCGATCATCGTGTTGAGATCGAGCATCATGCTTCCGAACCACGCGAAGGCACGGCTTCTTCCCACCGCATCGTAGGAATACCCGACAACAGTACCTGCGTCATTGATGTCGAACGCAGCGCTTGTAGTCCCGCCAAGGGTTCCAAGGTCACGCAGAGTCCCGTCGTAGAGGGTCGCGTGAAGGTATCCGGCCCTGGTCTGCGCGGAACCGACAATCGTCCCGGAGTTATTCAGAGCCTGGCCATAGCTGCTGCTGCCCCCGAGGGTACCGATAGCGGTAGTGCCCTCCAGCGCGCTCCACGAGAAAGCGCGGAACGCTCCGCTGGCTGTCTGCCTGGTTCCGGCAACTTGTCGCTTGTCGTTGATGTCGTAGGCTGCACTCCAAGAGCTGCCAGCCGCTAAATCCACGGTGCCGTTCTGGTCGTTTATAAAGGCTTGCAGTTTGCCGTTCTGGATTCGTGCCCCGACTATGTCACCTGCTTCGTTGACGCCAAGTCCATAACTCTGCACCGACAGGAGTTCGCTTGCAACTCCGTCTTTCCACGTAACTGCACGGGCACCAGCGTTCGTGTAAGACGTGCCGACAACCGTACCTGCGCTGTTGATGTCCTCACCCCGCGCCGAGGTTCCCAGAGCGGAAGGAGCAGCTCCGGGAGTCGTGAAGGCGGCACTGGAGAATACGACGCTGGTTCCATTCGGTGTCGTAGCGTTTCCGATTACCTGACCCACAGCGTTGACCGCTGCGGCAGTGCTTACACGGCCACCATAACCACCGATGCCTACCACGTTGTACACCGCGGAGGCGTGCAGTGTGCCTGCAGCGAACAAAATGGAAAGCAATCGCATCTGGGAGGAGTATGCCAGTTGTCGCTGCCTTTGAAAATTGCCCATCCGGATTGTATGGAGTAGTCCCGCATGGAGTAGTGCCAGTTATTGCGGGGGAATACTCCGCGATGTCGTCCGCGATGTCGTCCGCGATATCATGCCCTGGTTGATACCGCAAAGCAGGTTGCCCTGGAAGTTGATTGCACTTGCCGCGGTATACCTTGTCATCACGTACATGGTGCCGAGGCCCGAGTCGGTAACCTTGCCAGGCTGGCGCTTGTTCGCGCTTTTTGCTGCGACAGTGCTCGGCCTGATGCTGCAGCCCTTACCGGGCGGAGCACTCGTCTTACTTGCCGTGACGCTGGCGCCCATCGTCGGTGGAATTACGATCGCCAAAGCGCTGTCCGGATTCGCAGACCCGACCGTGTGGCTGGTCATGGCAGCATTTTTCATCTCCCGAGCCTTGATCAACACCGGACTTGCGCGGCGCATCGCGCTCTTTTTTGTCCGGATTGCGGGGCGGAGCGCGGTAGGCGTGTGTTACGCACTTGCGCTGTCTGATGTCGCGCTTGCAACCGTCATCCCGTCCAACGGCGCAAGGACCGGGGGAGTTATTCTTCCCATTCTCCGGTCGATCTCGGAATTGTATGACTCCCGCCCTGAGGAGTCGCCCGACTTACTGGGCAATTACTTATTCACGGCAGTTTACCAGAGTATCTGCGTGTCCGCAGCTATGTTTCTTACTGGTCAGGCGAGTAACCCGCTTGTGGCTAAGATGGCTGCTGACTCGGGCTTCCAGATTACCTGGGCTAGCTGGTTTTTCGCCGGACTGCTTCCCGGGGTATGCTCTTTGATTGTGATTCCGTGGGTGGTCCTGTTTCTGAACCCTCCTCAATTGCGAAAGACACCAGAAGCTGCGGCTTTTGCTCGAAGA
>JACMLA010000575.1 GCA_014379815.1 Bryobacteraceae bacterium
GACCTCAGCCCGACGCTCCACGGTCGCCGACGAAGCGGGTTCATGGAACCTGGTTAACCTTGAGCCGGGCGTGTACCTGCTCACGATCGAATCCCCGGGATTTCATTCGGCCACTTACAAAGGAATTGAAGTCCTTGCACGCCAGACGGTCCGAGTGGATGGCGCGTTGTCGCTGGCCTCGCAGACGGAAACTGTCAACGTCACGGCTGGTGTGGAATCGGTTATTACAACGGACGTCTCCAGCATTGCAGAAACGAAGACCAACAAAGAACTGCTGGATTTACCCGTAGCGATCGGCTCCCGCGCTGCTGGCTCGACCAGTCCAATTTCCACGCTAACTACCCAGGCGGGGGTGCAAACAGACGCCAGCGGGGGCATATCAGTGGCTGGAGCAAAACCCGCCATGCTGTCGGTATCGGTTGACGGCATCAGCAGCATGAGTCCCCGGAACAGCGCCCCGATTGCGGAGCTGTTTCCCTCCTTCAACACGATTGCGGAAATACGTGTTAGCGAGGTCAACAATGCCGCGGAGTACGGCGGCGTTAGCGACATCACAACCATCTCCAGAGGAGGCTCCAACTCCTTTCATGGGGGAGTATTTGAGAATTTGCAGAATACGGTGCTGAATGCCCGCAACCCCTTTAGCGCGACTCGTCCGAAGCTGAATATGAATAACTTTGGTGGCTTTGTAGGGGGGCCGCTCTCAATACCCGGGCTGTACCGGGGTCGCGACCGTACGTTCTTTTTCTTTAGCTATGAAAGTCTCCGCCTTCCTCGGGAAGAGCTAATCAATCGCAGCGTTCCCTCCGCAGCTTTGCGCGCTGGCAACTTATCCGGTTACGCGACGCGTCCCGTGCTGGATCCTGACACCGGCATTCCATTCCCCGGCAATCAAATCCCAGCTTCCCGAATCTCGCCAATATCTTCACGCGTTCTGGACCTGCTGTTTCAGATGCCAAACTCTGGGTCGCCGACGGCGGTCGCCAACAACTATCGCCAGAATTTCAGTACTCCTATTTCGAGTGATCAGGGAGACGTTCGACTCGACCAGAATATCTCGTCCAGCCAAACTGCCTTCGCCCGTTTCTCCTACAAGAAAAGGGACACAACGGACGCTCCTGCACAGACCGTGTTAGCAGGCGCAACCAAGCGCCCCGAATACTATTACGGGTTGACCGTGGCACACAACTACGTTCTTTCCGCAAGACTGGTGAACGAGATTCGAGGCGGTGTCAATGGCACCCGATCCTACACCAGCAGCGGTCTGAACGCCCGCGAGACGCTGGCTGCGCTAGGCCTCAGCAGTATCCCTGACCCACCCAACGGAAGCGGCGGACCAGTCTTTAACATTGCCGGCTTTCAAACCACCGCGGTGCAGTCCGCTGCGTTTTCCAAGGCGGAGACTATCCAGCTTCTGGACAATATTACCTATACGCAGGGAAGGCACACGATTAAAACGGGCATCGACTTCCGCCGCATGACCGGCTATTTCACCAACGTCTTCGCCGCGGTACGCGCATCGCAATACACGTTCAATGGCTCGGTAACGAACTCCATCATTGGTAATCCGTTTGCCGCATTCCTGCTTGGCGTGCCCGACACTACGCGGCTTGGGACGGTTACAAATCCCGACACGCACTCCAAAGCAATTCACTGGGCATCCTTCGTGCAGGATGACTGGAAAGTCACCTCTCGCCTGACCGTCAATTACGGTATCCGTTGGGAGTATCATCCGGCTTTCGGAGACCGGCTGAACAATATCGCGAACTTCCTGCCCGACTATCGCTCCGTGGTGAATGGAGTTGCGGTCAACGGAGCTGTCGTCGTGCCGGATAAGGGCTACTCACTTATCAACCCCGATTTCTCTACGGCAATTGCTCCCACACCATTCATCACCGCGAGCGCGGCGGGCCTTCCGCAAACTCTCCACAGACCCCAGCGCACCACGTTCGCCCCGCGCGTCGGTGTGGCCTGGCGGCCATTCGCGGATGGCAAGACCGTGATCCGGGGAGGCTTCGGCAAATACATAGAGACTCTGCTGGCCAACTTGATTACGGCTGGCTGGGCAGTGGGGGCCAGTTATACCGGCCTGTACACACAGCAGCTGGTGGATGGGAAACCCGTGCTGAACTTCCCCTATCCCTTCCCTGCGAATCGTGCCCAGCCAGGCACGGCAACGTTCGACTACGCTGGCGCAGTCGATTACAAAGATCCTTACGTCTACCAGTGGAATTTCACCTTTGAACGGGATCTTGGATTCCAGACCGGTCTGCGCCTAAGCTACGACGGAAGTCACGGCGTAAACCTCGGCATCCAGACCAACGCCAATCAGGTTCCCGCGAACACTTCAGGCTGGGCGGTTGCGCAGCGCGCGGCGCCATATCCACAGTTTTCCGCAATACGGCTGGACGTAAACGGGGCGCGTAGCAATTACAATGCCTTCACCGTGGCACTAAACAAGCGTTTCTCGAACGGTCTTCAGTTCAACAACAGCTATATCTTTGCTCGAAATCTCTCCAATGGTGGAGGTTACAATCCGACCGGATTTGCGGGCGAGGCAGGTGGAATGGTGACAGACCGCTTCAACGTAAATCTCGACTACGGGAACGTTGCATTTACCCGTCGTCACCGGTTCCTGTCGACGTTCCTTTACGACTTGCCAGTGGGCAAGAATCGCATGTTCCTCGGCAACGCACACAGCATTCTGAACGGCGTGATCGGTGGCTGGCAACTGTCTGGCGTGATCGTTGCCCAGAGTGGCCCATTCCTTACTGTCGTGGCACCGGGAGCTGACCCTGCGGGCAATAACTTTGTCAATCAGCAAGGCGCAGGTCGCGCCGACATCGTTCCAGGAGCGCAGCTTTATCCAGAGAATCAAACCGCGGGCCAATGGATTAATCCGGGCGCCTTTGCAATTCCGCGCAACAACATCGGCAGACCTGGCAACTCCTCGGTCGGTTCCATATTAGGACCCGGGACACAGGCCGTGTCGCTCTCGATCTTCAAGACCTTCACCATCATGGAGCGAGTTCGCTTCCAGATCGGAGCAGCCGCCGCGAACGCTCTGAATCATCAGAACCTGGCCACCCCGAATCTGAGTCTTGGCACAGCGCCCTTCGGTACGATCACAAATGTCCAGCAGCAGGAAGGGGCTGGCGCACGATCCGTTCAGCTGACCGCTCGAATAACGTTCTAAAGAGATGACGGGCTGTCTTCGCCGGCCGCAAGGTTGCGCGCAAGACAGCCCGTAACGTTTGCAACCGCAAAGCTGATTCCATGGAGATTGCGCTCCTGTGGCTGACCGGGAATAGGTCTTGGCCAACCGCAGGCCGCATATCCCTCCCGAAACGTATTGCGATCCACCGAGTCGTCCAACTCCACCCCTGTTACGCCAGACAACCGGCCTGGCAATCCAGTTGCAGGCGATACGATGCGGATGCCCTTGGTGGTCGCCTGGTCAACACGCTGGGTAAACAGTCCCAAGTGGGCGAGGTTATCTGTGGCAAGACTCATGTTGACGAGACGAACGGGTTGATCCAGGCACCAGTCGAGCGCCCCCATCAAAACATCGATAGAAGTGACGAGCCGCCGGTGGAAAACGCGCGCAATGTAGAGATCTACGAACGATGTCTTTTCGCAGATCGCGCCGGCAACCGCTGTGCCATGGCCAAGGGAATCGAGGTAGTTGTCTGGAGGTTCGCCGGGCACAAAGCAACGCCCGGAGATCACGTTGCCAATGTGAGGATGATGTGGGTTTACACCACTGTCGATGATTGCTACGCCGACGCGATGCATACCGAATCGACCGACTCAATTCTGCCAGACCTGAGCCGAATCCACCTTCCATCGAGAATAGACTCCTCGTGAGTGATCACAAGTACGGTGCGATTCACCAGCACGCGCTCCAGGGTGTCGCGGATGGTACTACGTCGCTCTGCATCCAAAGCAGAGACAGGCTCATCCAGAATCAGCACACGCGGATCTCTAAGTAGCGCGCGGGCAATCGCAACGCGCTGTCGTTCCCCGGCGGACAAAGCTGCTCCACGCTCACCCACCTGGGTATCCAGAGGCAATGTCAGCGCAGCGTCGGCGGCCGCAGCCTCTAATTCGGCCTTACTCGCTTCTGGCCGCGCGTAAGCGATGTTCTCGCCCACTGTGCCATGGAACAGAATGGGCATCTGCTCCACGATGGCTATCTGGTCTCGCAGGGTTGCCAGCGGGATTTCGCGAAGATCGTGACCGTCCAGCCGAATGCAACCTTCAGCGGGATCGCACAGCCGCAGCATGAGATCGGCGATGGTGGACTTTCCGGCTCCACTCGGACCCGACAAGAGCGTTACCGTGCCGGGCGTGAGCTGAAAGTTAACGCCCTTCAGCACCGGCTCTGTGCCATATGCGAACCACACATTCTCAAACTCGATTTCCCCATCCCACGAGGATACGTGAATCGGGTGCTCCGGTTCCTGCACTTCCACAGGAAGGTCTAACACTTCAAACATTCGTCGCAGCGAGACTGCACCCGTGACCAGGGAACCATACAGCGACATCAGATTCTGCACCGGGGATAGTAAGCGGCTGTGATAAGCAAGGAATGCAACAAGCGCGCCAAGCGAGAGGACGCCCTGCAAGTACTGCCATCCTCCAAGAAGAAAGACAGCGGAGCTGGACAGGGTTACCGCTGCTGTCGGAATTGCGCCGGCAAGAAAGTTGGTAAGCTGCATGCGCATCAGCGCATCCACAAAGCTCTGATTCTCTCTGCCGAAACGTTGCACCTCCCGCTCCTGCGCATTCACCACCACGGTCAACCGAAGCGCAGTGAGGGATTCAATCAGAAAGCTGCCAATGCCCGCGCTGCGCTCGCGCAGAATCTTGACGTGCGCCGCCAGTCTGATCTGGGCTTTGCGCGATAACCAGAGCGCTGGGGGAATCAGTGCCACGCTGCACGCGAACAGGAGCGGGCTGATGCGCACCATAATGAAGACCGAACCAGCCAGGAAGACGACATTGGAGAGCAGCGCCATCAGGACATCTCCAGAAATTCGCTGTACCTCCGAGACGTCGTTGTTCAGGCGAGAGATGAAGTCGCCCATACGCGACCGGGCGTGGTAGCGGGGCGACAGTCGCTGCAGATGACGATAGAGATCCAGGCGCATCTGGAATAGAGCTCGAGCGGACAAGCGCACGTACAGGTAGCTGGACAGCACGTTGGTCAGAAAGCCGAAGACGGTCAGCAGCCCCATAACCAGCGCCGCAACCCAGAGCGTCCGGAAGTTGCGCGCCAGAAGACCTTCATCGATTAGCCGCTGGTTAACAAGAGGCGCAAGCAGCCCAGTACCGGTCGAGATGACGCTAATGACGATGATGATTCCCAGCAGGGGTGCCTGCGGACGCAAATACGGAAGAGCCCGCAGGTATTCACGAATCCTGATCGGTGGTGGAGCGCCTTTCTCCATGCCACAGCCTAACGAGTCGCAGCAGCCTGGACCGGGCGTTTTGGCAACGCAACAAGAGGAGTGGTCATATCCGCGTTCATGTCAATCTGACGGACGAACTGGAGCGTTGTTGTGTCGTAAAGCTCCATCGTGTAGCCCGCTCCATAAACGATCAGGTTCTTTCCATCCGTGGTCATGCCAATACTGAAGCGAGTCCGGCCCGGGAAACTCGCACGTTTCGTGATCTTGCGGGACCCCATGTCGAGCACGAAAAATTCGCAGTAGCGGTCCCCGTGCACGCCATTAATCGTAACTCCGTAAGCGGACTTCCGGTCCGGTGAAAGTCGCACGTTCCCGTTCATGCTGGCGATTGCAGGACCGATGGGGGTGAATTCGATCTTGCGTGTGTTCAGATCGATTTGCGCCACACCAAAGATACGACGGTGCACTACCGGATCGCTGGTATTGAAGATGGCTGTCATCTTGCCTGGCTCTTCATTCGGATCCTCGTTACCCGACAGCGAGATTGCCTCCATGTACGGGAATTCAGGACGCGCCAGTGGAATAGTCTCTACAATTTTGAAATCGGTAGTATCGACGATGTAGATGTTGTCGCGAAAGAACCACAGGTATTTGCCGTCGGGGGAAAACCGCATCTGGCCCCCACCTCGTCCGCCTCCACCGCCGCCTCCCATGTTGGCCGAGGGGGAGACTTCTTTCGGCAGTTCCACCGTTTTCGCGATCTTCTTTTCCTGCAGATCCACAATCGCAAACTTAGGCTTTTCAATTTCGAAGCGGTCGATCAGCTTGTTAGCCACGTTCATGACAACGTAGACATACCTGCCGCCCGGATCGAGCGCGCTGCCCTGCAAGCGGATGCGTTTGGTCGTCGAACCAAGCGTGAAGGAGTCCACCACCTTCCGCGTTTCCACATCGATAGTCTCGAAACCAGCGTCCTTTATGGTTATCGCAATGATCTTTTTGCGATCCTGAGTGGGGAGCAGAGTTCGTGGCGCATCGGAAATAAGCTGGATTCGGTCAATTATCGTTCCGCTGGCTTCTTCCAGAACTGCTACGTTCTTCGGCCAGGTTCCGACGAACAGCAGAGTCGAGTCGGCGGCGGGCGCCAGCCCGGTCATCATCAGGAGCCCTCCGGCAGCCGCCAGCGAGCGCAGCAACCTTGTCGTGTTTCGCATGGTCAAAGGTCCTTTAAGGGAAGACAAGTTCAATGTCGCGCCAGTCCTTCGTGGCGCTGGCACATTTCGCCGTCCAGTCCGGATAATTATTGTAGTGATCGGGCACCTGCGCGGGCCAGAAGCAGGTGATATAGCAGTCGTAGAGATCTCTCTCGGCAGGCTGACACAAGCCGGCGGTTCCGCCCGCTGAATCAACTTCCCAGCCAGGAGAAAAGACAATGGCGCAGCCGACAGGGTAGTGCGGCCTGGCCTGCGGAGGTCCGCCTCCGCGCTCCTGCATGCCATACACGTCACCCTCTAACGACGAAGCATGCTCGTCGATACGGCGCGCTTTACTGTTGATTGCTTTTAAATGTTTCACGCCAACACCTTCCTGTTTTCGAAAAAAGTGAGAAATGATGGGTTTCGGGCCGCAATTTCGCCATATATCTGCAGGCACAGGTCGGTCCAGCCCCGGATCCAGTCGCAAAAATGAAGATTGGGATGTCCCGTGTCACCGAATCGTACGAAAGCTTCGTGATGACATCCACCGGCGCATAGCGGACGCGCCCAGCAGGACTGACATTCGTACTTCGCACTCACATGACCCTTGCTAAGGAACTCCTGCTGCTTAGCGCGATCGAGACCGCCGTTCATTACATTGCCCATCGCATGCTCGTCGGAATCGACGAACCGGTGACACGGAGCAATATCCCCGCTCGGTCCTACGCCGACCAGCCCTAATCCTGCGCCGCAGGGATGCGATTTGTTGATGCCCGCGTGCAGTTCAGCCAGGGTGTCGGAAACGTTGGAGAATCCATGCGCGCGGCCCGCAATAGCGGCGTCGCGATACTCAAACGCGAGATCCCGGAACTGGCCGAGGATCTTGTCCATGTTGTTGTTGCCGATACTGTAAAGGCGCTCAGCAGAAGCGGTGACCGGAGCGAATCCGACCTCCGAAAAACCCATTTCCTCCCGGAGGTGCCGGAAGATCGTGCGCACATCAGTCACGCGGTCTGTGAGGGTGACCCGAGCCGCTATGGGCCGTGTCTTGTGCCGCGCCAGCAGCTGTTTCACTTTTGGCGCCATCACATCGTAGCTGCCACGGCCGTTGGAGTAGACCCGCAGTGCATCGTGCATCTCTTTGGGGCCGTCGATCGACACTGTGACGCCGATCTTTTCCTCCGCTAGGAACTCAATGATTTCCGGCGAGAGCAGCGTACCGTTTGTGGTCAAAGAGTAATCGATGGACTTCCCCACTTCCGCCGCCCGGGTCGATGCGTAATTAACGACCCATTTCAACAAAGGGAAGTTCATGAGCGTTTCGCCGCCGAAGAACGTGATGTGAACGGCTCGTCGGCCTTGTGAGGACTCGAGCAGATGATCCACGGACGCCCGGGCGACATCATGGTCCATGAACTTGGGCTTACCATCCGGCGTGGCCAGTTTGTCCTCACCGAACTCGTAGCAATACTGACAGGCAAGGTTGCACTGGTTCGTCAGATTCAGCACCAGCGACTGAAGCGGAAAGTTCTCAACCGGCTCCTGCGGCGCATCGTTAAATCCGTGCTGGTCACGAATCAGCCTCGCCTGGAACATTTCCGTAATCGCATCCGTCGCCGTCTGCCTGTCATAGCCCCGGTCTTGCAGAGCCGACAACAATTCGCCTGCAGGCATAGCGGTGCTTCCCAGCAGTTCGAGGGCGTCCAGCGCAGGCGCGTCCGGAGCGAAAATCCCACCCGCAGGGACCGTATACACAAACGTGTGTCCGGCGGCTTCGAATTTATGGAATTCGCCTTGTCTGAATATTGTTTCGGGAGGTGCTGCGATCACTTTCCGGCCTCCTCAGAATCCCAGCGTATGTAGAGTGGAACTGCGACAACCAGATAGGACTTGGCCGTTAGTGATTTTTCACTTTCGGGAGCTTTCCACGATGCAGTAATCCAAACGTCGCCGTAATTGTTCGTCCCAAACCGCCTGCGATCGTTAGGCCCTTCAATGCTGGGAGTGAACAGACCGTTCGCACCTAGTGAGCCAACGAACTCCATATCATCGTCGCCCAAATGAGAAGGAAATTCTTCGACGGACCAGCGAGCGTCCACTGGTCCGAGATTGATATCGTCACCGGTATTCGGCTTTCCGTCGAGTCCGTTGGACCATGCGAAAGCTTCAAACTGCACGAACCCCTTCGGATGCGAGTTACCTCCCAAGCGCGCTACAGCGCTTTCCGGAATCTTCAGGAAGTCCACCTTGTCATAGATGGCGAGAGCGGAGGTCAGAGCTGCGCGTCGCACGGTCAGGTCGCGCATTCCGGGAACCGCTGCGGCGTCAACATCCACCTTCACACTTATCTGGGTCGGCGACTGGGACTGAATAGCCGTAACGCGAACTCCGCCACCAAACTCAATATCAGCCGCGTTGAGACCCAATGGCAGGCTGTCTCCGAAGATCTTCACGATGGATCCGGTCGAAGCCTTGCGAAGAGATGTTGTATCGGTTGCGAGCAACACAGGCCCGTCGCCGGCGCGTACGAGACGCACGTCGTAGCCAAACTCGTCATAGCCGCCCCAATACCAGCGGCCTTCGGCGGATTGCTGATTGCGGGAAAACGACAGAACTTCCTTCTCTTCCTGCTTGCCGGAAGTCGACCGGCCTCGCCAGGCGTACCCGGTAAACACAACGGCCTTACCCTGACGGGTAAGTTTCTCGCCATTTTTTACAGAAGTCAGGACAGTTTTCGTCGTAAAGGCATTCTTTCCTGCTGAATCGATGATCATTTCGCCGACATACCGGCCTTTGGCGGGAAGCCATGCGCTAACAACCCAGCGCCCATCAAGTCGCGGTTCGCGGCGAGCCGCTTGCCAGGAGGCCCACTCCGGCGAATGCAAAGGATGAGACTTGCTGAACTCTTCGATTGCCACTTGCGATGGCTCAACGCCTGCGGCGGCGGGCGGCGCTCCTGCGGGCTGCTCAGGCGTTGCATTCCGTCCTGACTGTCGGCCGGCGGGAGTGGACGCTGTAGCGGCGGCAGCAGCAGCGCTACCTCCACCGGCCGCAGCTCCGGGGGGAGTGGGGCGGCGAAATGACGTGTTTTCCACAACAGGAAAGTAGCCCTTATGCATCGCTACCAGCAGCTCCCATTCTTCCCTCGATCGACGCCACGACTGCGGACGAGCCAGAGGGTGGCAGGCGGCACAGGCATCGCGCACCGTTTCATTGGCAATATCTTCGGTGTGAACCTGGCGCTTCTCCCAGAACCATGCGACACTCTTCGCTTCCTCCGGAGCCAGCCCGTGGGTTTCACTCAGAGAATGAACAATGTCCCGGGCTTCGGTAGGGCTTAGCGTCAGGCCATTCAGACGGACCATTCGCTTGATGATTTCCTGCCAGCCTTCCGGAGTAGTGCGCTCCCATGAGATGCGCGTTAGGTTTCCTTTTTCATCGGCTTTGTGACAGCCAGAGCAGCGCGCCTTGACCAGCGAATCGACGACTGGTATTCCGGGTTCGGATGGGCCTTTCGGGTCTGGGGACGGACTGGTGTTGGGCCCCTCCTGACCGTAAACAACCATGGCTACGATCACCACTATTGCAAAACGTCGCATAGCTCCCCGTACAAAGTTTTCAAGTGTGTCCAGACGGGAAGACTAGGGAAACTAGACGGGGTTAGGGTTCCAGACCGGGAAACGTGAGTATAGAAGGTCGCCAGGCCGCGTGTCAAGGCAGACCCACCGCCAGCTCAGAGTAACAAGTTGCCCGGTGGTGCAGAGGCCTCGACGTGAGCGTACAATGAACATCCATGTCCAGCACCTCCGGCGAGCAGTCTGTGCTGATCCTTGGTTCAGGTGTCGCAGCCTCCTGCGCCCGAGTCTTGCTGAATCGCTCAAGTATTCACACCGTTCTTTCCTCTGGGGGCCGCTCAAGCGTGCCGGCAATCATGCTAGGCGACGCCACGCAGAGATTGCTCACTGATGTTTTTCCAGGGCTCGACCTGTTTGGTAAGTGCTGGCCTATCCGGAAGCGAACTGTTGCCTGGGGCAGGCGACCGCCACTGACGCTACCCCATTCCGCCGTAGTCACTTCCGAGCAGGACCTCCTATGCTGCCTGGCTGCGGGAGACGACAGGCAACCCGACGGGACAGACAACCAAACACCTGACTGGACTATTCATACGACAGCGAGCCCGGGCGTAAGAGATACGATGCAGGTGTTTGGATCCCGGATTGCTTCCGCGGCTCGTGTCCGACTCGGGGATCAAGCGGATCCTCATGGGTGCGTCGTTGTGTCGCTTGAGGAGGGCTGGTTGTTTCTGGTGCCTACCTGCGAGACTCACGGGTGGTTGCTGTGCGTTGGCCCCCCGGTTGTTGATGGATTGTCGCAACCCAGCCTAATGCAAGACCACGTTGCCGAAGTAGAAGTTGAGGGCGGGACCTTTCCGTGCCACCCGCGCATCGCCGATCCGCTGGTTGGTTCAGACTGGCTGGCGTGCGGATCTGCTGCACTTGGTTTCGACCCGCTCTGTGGAGAAGGGGCTGGAAATGCAGTGCGGGAAGCGATACTGGCTGCAGCCGTAATTGGCTACATTTTAAACAGCAAGAGCGATGATGCGCTCCGGCATTACCAGCTCCGCTTGTGGGCAGGATTCCACCGCCATTTAAACGCCTGCTCCGAATTTTACGGATCCGGAGGCAGCGGATTGTGGTGGGATCGCGAGCGCAGTGAGCTCAAGCGAGGACTCGCGTGGCTGTCCAACCGAGTTGGTCCGGATACCAGCAGCCGGTTCCGTCTCAATGGCTTTTCGTTGGAAGAGCATCAGGCCGTCTCCTTCACCTCTGGTTCTATATCCAACAGCGAGGCCCAGTCGAAACCAGATATTGCTTAGAGATCCTGCAAGTTTCCCAAGCATACGTATTGACGCTTCACAATACGCATGTTATCCTTCCAGCCTAGCCCGAACCAAGCGGGCTACCTCCTCCCACGTAGCCTCGTCAGTCCAGGTTTCGACCTCGCGTTTCATTGTCCAGACGCCAATCGCGCAATAGCACTTGCTTAGTTGTGGCGTGTGCATCGATCGCACCAGATGGACCCTTTCAATTCAGCAGGCGAAGCGTACCCCGCAGGCCAACCCGGTCCTGGACCACAGGAGATCCGCGCCTCACTCGACAAACTTCTTGCAAGCCGCGCGTTCCGTTCTTCTCAGGGGCAGCGTCAGTTTATTCGCTTCACAGTCACTGAGACTCTGGAAGGTCGGGGAACCAGTCTAAAAGAATTCGTCGTCGGTGCCGAAGCGTTCGGCAGAGGGACGCTGTTTGATCCGCGAATCGATCCAATCGTCCGAACAGAAGCAAGGAAACTTCGCCTTCGCCTGACGCGTTACTACGAGGGTGAGGGTTGCTCAGATCCTGTGCGGATCGAGCTGCCGAAAGGATCGTACGTACCGATCTTCCGGTATGCGGCTGCAGTTGAGGCTCCTCAGTTTCAATCCGAGCCAATACTCCTATCGGCGCAATCGGGAAGCACCACGGCACCGCAAGCCGCTCCGGTAGCTGTAGGTCAGAGCTGGATCCGCCGCTGGACGGTGCTAGCTGCGATCACCGTGGGAATTGTGACTCTGGCAGCGCTACAGCTGGGTACGCACCCTCCGATACCTAATAATTCCCAAGTATCGATAGCGCCTGTCTTCAACCGAAGCGGCGATCCGGCTCATGATGGACTCAGCGAACGTCTCACCACCAGCCTGCTCCAGTCCCTAGCCGAAAACAAAGGGCTGCAAGTTGGGGCCAAAGCTGTGGGGCGTACCCAGTCTGAGGGAACGGAGTTGAAGGGTGAACTTCGGATGAGCGGTCCGGAGCTTCGGTTGAGACTGCAATTGACAGGCTCAGCCAGCGTGCGTCCCATATGGTCCGGCAGTTACCGTGTGCGACCCGGCTATCACGACGAAGTGGTCGCGGAAGTCTCGGCTGAAGTCGTCGAGGCACTCGGCCGAACGCTTAAACAATCGAAACAGGCAGGTTACGGTAGCCGGATACCGTAACCACTTTTGAGTAAGTCTCGCATTATCAATACTCCGTTTCTGTGCCTGTAACTCCTGATACTCATGCTGGCGATTGACATCCATCTGTCCGGACCGCAGAATCACTTCAATCGCCACAGCGAAGGTAAATCTTCCCGAACTTCCGCTACCGACAGCGACTACGCTTCCTGGCACTGTTGCCACTCATCTCCCGGATCAAGAGATATCAGCCATTCCGATAAGGAGAAGAGTCGTGTCTCAAAAACAACTGGTGGCTGTACTGGTTATTCTTTTGGGAGCAAGCTCCCGAACGGCTAAAAGTCAGTCGACATTCGCTTCAGTAGTTGGCACGGTCCAGGACGAATCCGGAGCGGTTCTGAATGGCGCAGTCGTGACTCTGGAGAACACGGGAACGTCGTTTCGCCGCGCCACAGTCACGGGAGAGAACGGTTCCTATACGATCCCAAACATAGAGCCAGGCACGTACCGACTGAGCTTTGCCGCGCCGGGCTTCGCTGTTTCCTTGAAGAGCGTGGAACTGCTGGCGCGGCAAACGGTTCGCGTGGACGGCCAAATGTCCGTTGCCAGCCAGACAGAACGCGTGAATGTTGTCGCCGAGTCAGCTCCGGTCGTGAACAGCGAGGTCTCCAACATCGCGGAAACGAAAACGGGCAGAGAACTCGTGGACCTTCCCATTGCAATCACATCGCGCGCCAGCGGCTCCACCAGTCCTCTCGC
>JACMLA010000576.1 GCA_014379815.1 Bryobacteraceae bacterium
ACAGGATAGAGCAATCGCCGTACACACACGGAGTGATCTGGCAAGCATATTGGGAACCCCTGAGTTCGTTTGAAATAACTAACGCGTTGGCGTGATTATATAACGCAGAGTGTTACGCCAGTATGGCCGAAAGCACAGAACCCGATCCGTAAAGTTGTCAGGAGGAACGCCGCTCCACGTTCGGGAGCAATGCCGTCAGCAATCCTATCGCCGGAAGCCAGGCACACACCCGATATACAAACGCAAGGCTCGTTTGATCCGCAAGCTGGCCCAGCAGTGCAGCCCCGAGCCCACCCATGCCAAACGCAAAGCCAAAGAACAGCCCCGAGATCATGCCAATGTTGCCCGGCAGAAGCTCCTGCGCATACACCAGAATCGCGGAAAACGCCGAAGCCAGAATCAACCCAATAATCACACTCAGCACACCCGTCCAGAAGAGATTCGCGGAAGGCAACACAAGGCTGAACGGGAGAACACCAAGTATCGAGGCCCAGATCACATACTTGCGCCCAATACGGTCTCCTATCGGACCGCCCGCAATCGTACCGGCTGCAACCGCGCCAAGAAATAGAAACAGCATCACCTGAGCTTGCTGCACACCGATCTGGAACTTGGCGATCAGGTAGAACGTGTAGTAAGTCGTAAAGCTCGATAAATAGAAATACTTGGAAAAAATCAGCAGGAGCAGCACACCTATCGCAAGGGCGATCTTTGCTTTAGGGTAGAGCGCCTCCCGCTTGCCGCGATCTTTGACGTCCCTTAGCATGCGCGCCCGGTACCAGACGCCAATGCGTGTCAGCAATAGGATTCCGGCAAGCGCAGCCAGCGAAAACCATGCAACACTACCTTGACCGCCAGGCAAAACCACAAAAGCAGCCAGCAATGGGCCCAGCGCGGAGCCGGCGTTTCCACCCACCTGAAACAGAGACTGTGCTAACCCGTGCTGACCACCCGAGGCCTTCCGGGCAATGCGTGACGACTCCGGATGAAACACCGCCGAGCCAAACCCTACCAGCGCAACAGCAACCAGAATCAGGCCAAAGCTTCCCGCAACCGCCAGCAGCAGGAGTCCCGCCAGCGTGAACGCCATCCCGATCGGCAGAGACCACGGCTGCGGCCGCCGATCCGTGTAGAATCCAACGACGGGCTGCAACAGGGACGCAACGGACTGACCGGTGAGTGTAATCAGGCCGATCTGCCCAAAATCGAGCTGATACTTGGACTTCAGAATCGGGTACAACGCCGGGATCAGAGACTGCACCATGTCATTCAACAGGTGACAAAAGCTGATAGCGGCCAGTACGCGGAACGCAGTTCCTTCAGCGGACACCCCAGGCCGGGTAGCTACCTGCATCCCTACAGTGTAGAATCCGGCGGATGCCTGCCTTTCACAACTTAAGCCGGCGAGGCTTCGTTTCCTTCCTCAGCTCGGTGACCGCCGCGGCCGCGCTGCCCTCGATCTCGATCCGCAAACTCACCACTCGCAAATACACCATCACGAATCGTGACTATCTGTTTCTGGAGATCGAGACGGACGCAGGCATAACAGGCCTCGGAGAAGGCTCGATGTCGGGTCGCGTCGATATCGTGGAATCGGCTATTCGCTGGTTCGCACCTTATCTGGCAGGCAAAGATCCCGCAGGCATCGAAGACCACTGGAACCGCGCTTACTACGACCTCTCACGTTACCGGGACGGCACCGTCCTGATGACTGCGCTTGCTGCCGTGGACCTCGCACTGTGGGACCTCGAAGGCAAGCGTTTGGGACTGCCGGTATGGCGTCTGCTGGGTGCAGCGACACCCCAGCCAATGCCTGTGTACTACAGCCACTGGAGTCAGGAGTTGACACCCCGAACTCCGGACCGGCTGGAAGCACTCGCCAGAGAAACGCGTGATGCTGGCTGGACCTGTGTGAAGTGGGTTCTCCCAAAGGGAGGCTCCGAGAGCGAGCGGCTGGACCGGCTCGTGAAAGAAGTGGAAGCCGTGCGCAAGGGCGGCGGACCCGGGCTGGATTTCGGCCTGGAGATGTGGGAAACCTTCAGCGTGCGCTCCGCTATCGAATTCGCCAAAGCCGTCGCGCCCTACCGTCCCTTGTTCATCGAGGAGCCCACGTGGCGTGAGCTACCCGAAAAGTTAGGCGAGATTGCCAAAAAGAGCCCGGTACCTCTCGCAGGCGGCGAGGGCCTGGTATCCCGCTATGAGTTCAAGAGGCTGCTAGATGCCGGAGGCGCGCAGATCCTGCAGCCAGATGTCATCCACTGCGGGGGCATCACCGAAATTCGCAAGATCGCTGCTCTGGGGGAAACCTACGGTGCAGAGATG
>JACMLA010000577.1 GCA_014379815.1 Bryobacteraceae bacterium
AGACCTTTACTACCGGGACCCGGCGAACAGAGGCTCCGCCAGCCTCCGCCCGGAAAAAGCATGGACCTCCGAAGCGGGCGCGGACTGGTACCATTCCCAACGCCTTCGCGCTAGCCTGACCGTGTTTCATCGCCGCGAGCAGGATGGCATCGACTACGTTCGCTCCAGCCCATCGGATGTCTGGACGGCTACCAATTTCCAGAACCTTCAGTTCACGGGAGTCGAAGCAAGCCTGGCAATATCCCCAGCCCGAAACGCCGGGCAGTTCGAACTCGGCTACACCGGTCTTCGCGGATCTCAGGCACTAGCACTAGCGCTGCAATCGAAATACGTATTCAATTACCCGGTAAATACCGGGATCATCAGCTGGCAATCTAACTGGGCAAGCCCTGTCCAGATCAGAACCCGGATCGGTGTGACCGAGCGTTACACCCGATCGCCTTACGCTGTCTGGGACCTCTATGCCGCGGCGACTCGCAGCCGGATCCGACCCTTCGTTCAGTTCACCAACCTCACGCAATCCACACATCAGGAAATCCCAGGAGTCGCTACGCAAGGTCGAGCGGTACTCGGTGGCCTCGAGTGGATTGTTTTCCGAAAGCGCTAGTTTCCCGCACCCGCGGCAGCTTTCTTAGGATGAGCCGCAAAAAAGCTGAAGATTGGCCCGAAAGCCGGAGCAGCCACGCCATTGTGACTTCCACCGGGGACCTCTACGTATTCCAGCAGCACTCCCAGTTTCTTCGCCGCTTCCACCATCATTCTTGACTGTGTCACCGCGACGGTCTTGTCGTTGTCTCCATGGATCACAATTTGCGGAATCGTGCGGATCTTTTCCATTCCAGCCGGATCGCCGCCACCCGCTATCGGCCCCAGCGCGGCAAACAATTCCGGATGTGCCATAGCTATGCTCCAGGTCCCGTAGGCACCCATCGAATGCCCCATCATATAAATTCGGGCGTTGTCGATCGAATAGTCCGCACGCACCTGTTTCAAGACGTCCAGAACATCCTGCTCCGCCGCATCCCGGTACATGCTGGCAGGCTGACGACCTTTCGGCGCTGCCACGATAAAGCCCTGCTTGTCGGCTTCGTTCAGCATCACGCGTTCCCCGTAGCGGGCAAAAAGTGTATTCTCATCGCCGCCCATGCCGTGCAGCGCCATTACCAGTGGGTATGACTGCCCTGCGCGCCAGGTTTTCGGCAGGTACAACCGGTAAGGCTGCAGCGTGTTGTCGACGTTGGACAGGTAAGCAAAGCGCATATCCCTCGCGGCAGCCGGCGCGATCGCCCGTTCACCCGCCTCCAGCCTGGTCACCAGAGCCTGCCCGTCAGCAATCTCTTTCGCCAGATCAAAATTCGCCAGAGCAAGCTCTCCGACATCGACTCTCCGAAACAGTTCGGGTCCATACTGTGCTGTCCATAGAGCCGTACCCGGCTGCGTCGTCAGCTTCGCAACCCTGGCAGATAAGCTTTCTGCCCTGGCACGTAATCCCGGCTGAATCGCTACCGCGATCGTCTTGGGGACCTGCAGCGGAGGAACCTGCACATTCACGATTCCGTTCCCCGAAGCAACTCCGGCAGGCACCGTCACCATCAACTGGGCCGAGTCTCCCGAAATCACCCAATCGCCCAGCTGCGTGTCTCCCAGAGCCACAACTGCCCTGGTTGACTCGGGAGCACCCGGTTCATTCGGATACAACCTCTTCGCACTCAGGCGAACCTTTTGCCCCGGTTCCCAAACAGCGTGATCCGCTCGAAACACCAGACCCGTAGCAAATGCACGTGCTGGCGACCACGTAAAGCCGCGCATCTCCGCAAGACCACGGTGCAGGATCCGCAACGCTTCCCCGTGCTGCTTCTGTGCATTCAAGCCCATAGCCGTCCGGGCAGCTGCATCCAGTTCCGCCCGCTTCTCCGGGGACAGTGACGCGGAGCTAATTTCCGTCACGTAGTTTACGTAAGTGCTCAGGACCAGACCCGCGTCCTGCGCCCAGGCGGAAACAGCGATAAGAAGTAGAGCGGAAAACAACCTCATGATCGAACCAGTCTAACTGGTTTAAGCTCTACTTGACGGAGGCGGGATAACCTGCGCTGGTCTTCACTTCCTCAATCTGTGCCGTGTGCCGCTCTGTGTGAGCAGAAAGCAGGAGCAACCACTGATAGCCGTCCAATGGACCAAGGAAAGGATGCGGCGCTTTGTGATGTCTCAGATCATCTTTGGTGTTCTGTACGTATGAAATCGTCTTCATTCTCGAACCTCGAAAAGCATCCATCGCCGCATCGCCAGTAGCAAAGTTGCTCGACGGTCTCAGAGGTTCCGGAGCCTGCACTTTGGTTGAACGATCGGTTAACACTGGCCTCATCTTCTGGTCCCACGCGGTATCCACAGTCTCTACTTCAGGAGATTGCATCAATTGCTGCTGAACCAAGCTGGTAATGCCACCCTCCGTTAATGCGAGGTGCTCCGCCACATCAGCAATGGACCATTTGCCTTCCGCAGCGCGAAACTTCCACTGCTTCTCACTCAACCCTTTAACTGAATTAGCGAACTTCTCCCGCGATTCTTCGAGCGCGGTCATGGCCGATTGCCGTTCCGCGTCGCTCAAAGTACCTGCCGCAAACAAACTGCTTATGCTCGTTAACAGGAGCGAGCACGAAAGTAACCGGCCAGACCCAAAGCAAAGTGACATCATAGTCTTCTTATACACGCAATAGTCTAAGGCTTCTCGCCTTTCGAAATTCGTTCATCCAGTGCATCAATGACCGGAAGCAGATCCGCGACCGAATCGATCACATAGTGTGCTCCCAGTTCGCCAAACTTCCTGCCAGCTACCTCAGATCCCAGCTCCGCCTCATTCCCCGTGTCCGTTACTGCGACGCACCACATTCCGGCATTCGCAGCCTCCGCCACATCGGCCTCGGTGTCGCCAACCTTCACGATGGTTCGCATGGGATACACGTTCATGTGGCGCGCCGCCGCGAACGCCATCCACGGAGCGGGCCGTCCCACTCCTCCAACCTGATCCGGCGTCATGAAGATTTCCGGGGCGAACCCCTGCGCTTGCACCGCTGGAATCATCTCGGCCATCATCGCTCTGTCGAATCCCGTCGTTGCCGCAAATGGGATCATACGCAGGCGCAGTGCCGCGGTTACTTCTGCCACCCCAGGCAGAACCTCGCAGTGCTGGCGCAAAGCCCGAACCTGGATCTCCGGAAATTCCAGGTAAAGTTTCTCCACGTCTGATTCGCCAGGCTCTTTTCCGTGGACCTCACTCCATCTCGTTGCTACCGCAGGGTCGCGCAGCATGGACGCTACATGATCTCGCTTGTGTAGCCCCATCGGTCGCCGCGCCTCCACCTCGGTCACCGCGACACCATGCTTCTCAAATAGCTCTACAAACGCGATAACAGGACCGCGGCTTCGGTAGTCGATCACTGTTCCCGAGAGATCGAAGATTACGGCACGAACGCCACTCCTGAGGCTTTGCATCGGTCGAATGGTAACCTGCCCGTGAGCCGGTGAACGACCTAATTCCGCAATTCGCCGCAGCCGGACTAATTGCAGATCCCGCAGCCGTCTCTATCCAGCCACTTACCGGCGGAGTATCTTCAGAAATCGCCCTGATTCGCGAGCCCGGTCGAAGGTCCTTCGTCGCCAAGCGGGCACTCTCTCAATTGCGGGTCTCCGAAGAGTGGTACGTAGACTTGTCCCGTAACGGGTTTGAATGTGACTACCTCGAATACGTGGGCCATGTACTCCCGCATTCTGTTCCAGCCGTCCTTGCGCGTGGCGATGGCTGGTTCGCAATGGAGTACCTCGACACACAGGAACACGCAAACTGGAAATCCTTGCTCCTCTCCGGCGATGTCCAGGCTATTCACTCGGCACGTGCCGGAGAGACCCTCGCGCGCATTCACCAGTTCTCGTACCATTCCAGCGAGGCCCGTAAGACTTTTCATTCCTTCGACAACTTTCATCAGCTCCGCATCGACCCTTACTTCGTCACCACAGCGCGTCGTCATCCCAACCTCGCGGCAGCCTTTCAGGAAGCCAGTGACCAGCTTACGCAGACGAGCGAATGCCTCGTACACGGCGACTTCAGTCCCAAAAACATACTCGTCTCCGCGTCCCGCCTGATCGTTCTGGACTGCGAGGTGGCATGGTTCGGCGACCCCTCCTTCGACGTTGCGTTCCTTCTGAACCACCTGCTCCTCAAATCCCTGTATCATGCGCCAGCCAATCGCGGACTGGCAGACTCCATCGAGGCGTTCCTCACCTCTTACTTCACACAATGGCCCGCACAACGCGACTCACTCGAGCAGCGAACGGCCCGACTGTTGCCGCTTCTGCTACTGGCACGCGTAGACGGGAAGTCTCCAGCCGAATACCTGACAAATGACAACAGGAACCACATCCGCAAGGTCGCGCCAAAGCTCATCGGAGCCCCTCTTGCCGATATCACTGGCACTTTCCTGAAATCCCTCGACTTACGATGACAATCCGAGACATTACTGCATTACAGATCTTCGATTCCCGCGGCAATCCCACGGTTGAAGCGCAGGTTACCCTCGACGACGGCACCACCGGCAGCGGCCTCGTGCCCTCGGGAGCGTCACGTGGGCAGTACGAAGCCTGGGAGCTCCGTGACGGGGACCCCTCCCGCTATCTGGGTCGTTCCGTCAGCCGAGCCGTTGCCAACATCGAGACCAAGATTGCTCCAGCACTTCGCGGCAGCAACGCACTGGACCAGCCCGGCATCGACCACAAGCTCACCGAGCTTGATGGAACCCCAAACAAAAGCCGCCTTGGGGCCAACGCCATCCTTGCCGTATCCCTCGCGACCGCAACCGCAGCCGCCAGAAGCGCGCGGGTTCCCGTATACGAATATCTCGGTGGCGCAGAAGCCAGGATGATCCCACTGCCTGAGATCCAGATTGTCGGGGGAGGCGCGCACGCGAATTTTCGCTGCGATGTTCAGGACTTCATGATCATGCCAGTGGGTGCAGCCACTGCCGCCGAAGCCTTCGAGATCGTCTTCAATGTCTATCATGCAGCAGCGAGGATGCTGCGTGACGAAGGCAAACTCACTGGCGTCGCAGATGAAGGCGGCTTTTGGCCCGACTTCCCGAACCATGACTCCATTTTTGAGTTCCTGCACAAATCCATCGAGGCCGCGGGTTATCAACCAGGTCGTGAAGTAGTCCTCTCCCTCGACATCGCCGCAACCGAGCTGTACGACACTCAGACCCGCCGTTACCGTTTTCACCTCGAGAATCGCGAGTTCACTTCCGAATCCTTCGCTCAGCTAATGGCCGACTGGGCGCGCAACTGGAACGTGGTCTCGATCGAAGATCCCATGGCAGACTCCGACACCGAAGGCTGGTCCGCCATCACCGCCACTCTGGGGAACACGACCCAGCTGATTGGGGATGACTTATTCACCACCAATCCAACCCGCATTCGCGATGGCATAGAAAATCATCTCGCCAATGCAGTCTTAATCAAACTAAATCAAATTGGAACCCTGACTGAAACGCTGGAAGCCATCCGACTTACGAAAAACGCTGGCTGGGCTCCGGTGATCAGCGCACGGTCAGGGGAGACCGAAGATCCCTTTATCACGCACCTCGCCGTCGCAACGAACGCAGGTCAGCTGAAAGTCGGCTCGTTCTCCCGAAGTGAACGGATGGCCAAGTGGAACGAGATGCTTCGTATCGAGCGCGCTCTCGGCTCACGTGCCCAGTTCGCAGGAAAGCAAGCGCTACTTATCTCTGGTTCTGCTTCAGGACTTTCTTCCGCAGCCGGATCGAAGCCGGAGTCACTTCCACCCACTCGTCATCCGCAATAAACTCGATCGCCTGCTCCAGATTCAAAAGCCTCGGCGGAACCAGCCGGATCGCTTCATCCGCACTCGAAGCGCGCATATTCGTGAGCTTCTTTTCTTTGATGATGTTTACGTTCAGGTCGGCATCCCGGGAATTTTCGCCCACGATCATGCCCTCGTAAACTTCGGTCGTAGGAGACACAAACATGTCTCCGCGCTCCTGTAGACTGAACATCGCGTACGCCGTGGCCTTGCCGGACCGGTCCGAAACCAGAGCACCCGTCGGCCGCATTGTCATGTCGCCCTGCCACTCCACCCACGCATGAAACAGCGAGTTTAGAATCGCAGTGCCGCGCGTATCGGTCATCATCTCGCTGCGCAGTCCAATCAAACCCCGTGAAGGTATATGGAACTCCAGCCGCACACGACCGGAGCCATTGTTCACCATCTTGGTCATCTTGCCCTTGCGTGAGCCAAGTTTCTCGATCACAACGCCCACATACTGCTCAGGGCAATCGATTACCAGCAGTTCCTGCGGCTCCATCAACTTGCCATCCACGCGCTTGGTCAGGATCTCCGGCTTGCCCACCATCAGCTCGTAGCCTTCACGCCGCATCATCTCAATCAGAATTGCCAGCTGCAGTTCGCCCCGGCCCATCACCTTGAAGGCGTCCGGACCACCGGCCTCTTCCACATTGATGGAGACGTTGGTCAGCAGTTCTTTCTCCAGTCGCTCACGCAGGTTGCGCGAGGTGACATACTGCCCTTCTTTTCCGGCAAATGGCGAGTTGTTTACGCTGAACACCATGCCAATTGTCGGTTCGTCAATCCGAACCGCCGGCAAAGGCTTCGGGTCATCCGCGGCACTGATGGTCTCGCCGATCGTGATGCCTTCCACACCCGCAATCGCAATCAGAGATCCCGGCACCACAACAGTCTCGTCAACGCGCTTCAAACCTTCAAACGTGAACAACTTCGTGATCCGTGTCTTTTGCACGGAGCCATCCAGCTTGCAGATGCTAACGTCATCACCGTGCTTTAAAGTGCCCTGAAACACGCGTCCAATCGCCAGCCGGCCCAGGTAGTCGCTGTAATCCAGGTTGTTTACCAGAACCTGCAGCGTTGCGTCGGGATTCCCCTTCGGCTCGGGAATATGGGTCAGAATCGTCTCAAACAAGGGCCGCAAATCCGCCGATTCCTCTTCCAGCGAATTCTTAGCAATACCCAGCTTTCCATTGGTATAGATTACCGGGAATTCCAGCTGCTCTTCGTTCGCATCGAGATCGATAAAGAGGTCGTAAATCTCGTTGAGGACTTCCTGAATACGAGCATCCGGGCGATCGATTTTATTGATGACGACAATCCGCGGAAGTCCCGCTTCTAAAGCCTTCGAGAGCACATAACGGGTCTGCGGCAGTGGCCCTTCGCTGGCATCCACCAGAAGCATGACCCCGTCGACAACCTTCAGCGCGCGCTCGACCTCACCGCCGAAATCCGAGTGTCCCGGCGTATCGACGATATTAATCTTCACTGTATTGTAATACACGCCAGTAATCTTGGAAAGAATCGTGATGCCTCGTTCCCGCTCAAGGTCATTCGAGTCCATCACGCGCTCCGTGATCGTCTCATTCTCCCGATAAATCCCGCTCTGGCGCAGCATGGCGTCTACAAGAGTCGTCTTGCCATGGTCAACGTGCGCAATGATTGCAATATTTCGAATACTCACCAAAACTATGTTCTCACGTTGTGAGCGTGCGCAATCCAAACTCTGCAAAATGTAATTCGAGGCACCAGGGAATTGGCAACTCCAGGCCCCTGCTAAACTTCGGCTACGGCACTCGATCTTTCCCGACGTTGACACGTTGATTTCATATGCAATCCTCGCGCAGTTACCTTCTAATTCTTCTCGCCGCAATTCACGTAACCGCAACCGAGTGGCCCGTCCCCGACTGGAAGACAGCCAGGTCTCCACAGTCTTCCGGATTCAGCGGCGAGGGCCTGGAGCGCTACCGGGCATGGCTGAATAAGAGCGTTAGCGCGAAGCCGTGGGGGACCGTAATCGTCCGCCATGGGCGAGTGGTTTTCGAAGATTACGGCAGCGGTGCCTCCCGCGACAGCGTGTGGGAAATCGGCAGTCTCCGTAAGAGCGTATACAGTTCCCTGATCGGCATTGCCATTCAGGAAGGAAAGTTGACGCTTGATACGCCGGTACACCAGATCTGGCCGCCGATCTTCGACCTCACAACGCAGGAGAAGGACAAGCGAATTCTCTACCGGCACCTCGCCACCGCGACGTCAGGCTGGCGTCTCCCCTCGCAACCCGGTGAATTCTGGCGCTACGACAACCTCGCTTTCTCAGCGGGACACGCGGCTCTCGCCCGACTCTACAACCTTCCCGACGACCGGATCGCACCCATGGTCGAGTCCAGAATCCGCAACGTCATCGGCGCGAAAAGCTGGAAAGTCTGGCATTACGAAGACGGTTGGGAAAAGAGTCCAGGACCAAAGCTCGCCGTCGATTCCAACATGCGCGACCTCGCAAAATATGGTTACCTGTGGCTTCGGAAAGGCCGCTGGCGCAAACGTCAGGTCGTTCCGGAAACTTACATTGCGGAAGCATCCCGCAACCAGGTCGTGCACCTCGGCCGCCATTATGGCTACTTGTGGATGACCAACGACGGCCGCGTGGCTCTCCCCAGCGTACCCGCCGATGCGTTTTTCCACACCGGCACCGGCGGTGAGCGGCGGACCGTCCTACTGATCTGTCCCTCGCTCGACCTAGTCGCCGTGATCGGTCACGACCGCTCGGCCTATAGCCTGACTCCGGTCGACATCAACGATCTCAAGGGTGCCTCTACAGGGGTCGACGCGTGGATTGCGCAAGTGATGGCAGCCCTCAATATCACGACCTCACAAGCGAGGTAAAGCCTCGGCAAATTACCGAACCTCCTGGCCAGCATCCATCCCGGCTTCCGGCTCAATCCTGCGAAGATCCTGAGCCTGCTCCGCCTGCCTCGCTTCTCCCCATGACTTCATTGCGGCAAAGATCGGTCTGAGTTCCCGCCCCTGCGCCGTCAGCCGATAGTGAACCAGACGCCCATTGCGTCTCGAACTAACCACGCCGTCCGCGACGAGTTCCGCCAGTTGCGTCGTCAGAACACGATCGGTAACACCTTCGACGAGGTTGCGCAGTTCACCATAGCTACGTCTCTCGGCTTCCAGCAGCTGGTACACAATCATCGCCTTCCAGCGAGCGGCAATGACGTTGATCGTCATCTCGATCGGGCAAGTCGGCGCTTGTTTCCTTGGGATTGCCATAAATTACTACCAAATTTCTCCGTAGTCTTGCAGCCTGCCGGGAACGCACAATCAGGGGGAGCACAACGTTCTGAACCCTCTGCCGCCTGCCAATTTGGATGCAGCAAGGACTGGAATGGCTCACTGGAAGGAGCCTGAATATGAACTATCAATTGCTTGGTCCCTCGGGCCTGCGCGTCTCCCAGCTCTGCCTCGGCGCTATGACGTTTGGGGAAGAATGGGGCTGGGGCAGTTCCGCGGAAACTGCGGGCACAATCTATCAGTCATTTCGCGACGCTGGCGGCAATTTTGTCGACACCGCCGATGTCTACACCAACGGCAACAGCGAGCGTATCCTGGGACAGCTAATTGCCGGCCACCGGCACGAAGTTGTCCTCGCTACCAAGTTCACGGCAGCCATGGGAACCGATCCCAACTCCGCTGGGAATCACCGTAAGAAAATCATGCAGTCCGTCGAGGCAAGTTTGCGGCGCCTCGCAACAGACTACATCGATCTCTACTGGGTTCATTCGTGGGACCAGATCACACCTGCCGCCGAGACGTTGCGCGCACTGGACGATCTCGTCTCTCAGGGAAAAATCAACTACATAGGCAGTTCGGATACTCCAGCCTGGATCGTCTCCGAATCGAACGCTATCGCTGATCTCCGAGGCTGGGCATCCTTCGCCGCCATTCAGGTCGAGTACAACTTGCTCGAGCGCACTGTGGAACGCGATCTCCTGCCGATGGCGAAACATCACGGCCTGGCCGTTCTCGCTTGGTCGCCTCTGGCCAACGGTTTACTCACAGGCAAATACCATGAGGGCGAGTCGCCTGACCCGCATTCCCGTCTCAACACTCCCGGACTCCCTCCAGACTGGACCCTGCACAAGGAGCGCGCCAGCCGGGTGGCCGAAGTAGTCGTCAACGTCGCCACTCAGCTGGGCCACCGTCCTGCACAGATCGCTTTGGCATGGCTGCGCCAGCAAGGTCCCAACGTGATTCCGATCCTCGGTGCGCGCAAACCAGAACAGTTCGCAGAGAATCTCCGGTCCCTTGACGTCGTCATTCCACAAAACGCACTCGACCAGCTGAACCAGGTCAGCGCCGTGGATCTGGGTTTCCCCCAAACCTTCCTCTCCCGGGACTTACTCCGGTCACTCGTATTTGCTGGTCATCGCGACTCGATTCAAACTGCCCGCTTTCTTTTTTAGGGGTCACTTTCTAACGTCATGGAAAATCAAAAAGTAGTGGTCATCGGCGGCTCGGAGGGCATTGGCCTTGCGGTCGCAAAAGGTGCAAGGGCCCTGGGAGCCGACGTGCTAATCGTCTCCCGAAATCCATCCAAACTCGAGGCCGCACGCATCGCCGTGCCAGGCCTTACTACTCACGCTGCCGACATCAACAATCGTTCCGAGCTGGCCTCCGTCTTTGCCCGGCTCGACCACCTCGATCACGTCTACGTCTCTGCTGGCAGCACAAAAGTCGGCACTCCTCTCGAACAGGACCTCTCGCAATTCGAGGCTCCATTCAACGAAAGAGTCTGGGGATCTGTCGAGGTAGTTCGGGCGGCCCACTCCCGCATGCGCCCAGGAGGGTCCTTCACCTTCACCGGCGGTTTGTCCTCTGACCGACCCGTCAAAGGAGCCTGGGTGTCCGGTATCGCTACTGCCGCAGCCGAGCAGCTGGCTCGCGTACTCGCACTGGAACTGGCGCCGCTGCGTTTCAACGCCATCGCCCCCGGGTGGACCGATACACCGATGTGGGACCGTATTTTCGGTAATCAGAAAGCCGAGACTCTGCAGAAAGTCGTCAGCCGTCACCCAATCCCGCGAATCGTCACTGCGGATGAAGTCGCAAGCGCAGTAACGTTCCTCATGCAGAACAAAGCCATCACAGGCGAGGTGATCCACATAGACTGCGGAGCACGTTTGGTCTAACGCGGCAACTATAAGGCTTGACGCAACCGGGCCTCTCAAGCGTCCAACGGTTGAGAGGCTTTGAACCCTGAATGAAGAGAAGTGTTGCCATCATCGGAACCGGATGGGTAGGGACCAGTGTGGCGATTTCTACGCTCCACGCCGGCTTAGCAGACGAATTGCTCCTCCAGGACGTGCGTGAGGAGGTGGCCGAGGGCGAAGCTATGGATCTGGCACACGGCGCCTCTTTCTACCCATCCGCCACTGTCCAGACAGCAAAGATCGAAGAAATGGCGGACGCCGATGTGGTCGTGGTTGCGGCCGGACGGGGCGGCCGCCCAGGCGAATCCCGCCTGGAACTCCTCCGCGAGAACGCAAACGTTATCAGAGAGATTGGCGAGAAACTCCGGGACTGTCGCGGCACCATTGTCATGGTCACCAACCCTGTGGATGTCCTGACACTCGTCATGAGCGAAGTCTCCCGGCTCCCTCCGGCGCGCGTCGTTGGTACCGGCACGATGCTTGATACAGCCCGGCTCAAACAAACCCTCAGCCACGCATTGAACGTCAGCGCGCATTCCATCCATGCTTACGTGATCGGCGAGCACGGCGATACCGAAGTCGTCGTGTGGTCATCGGCACGCGTCGCAGGTATTCCGCTCAGAGACTGGGCAGGTTGGAGCGAGGAGAAGGAATCTTCGATCGCAGAAGAAGTCCGGAAGTCCGCCCACGAGGTCATTCGTCGCAAGGGCACCACCAATCATGCAATCGGTCTGGTCACAGCCGACTTGCTGAAATGCCTGCTTCGCGACGAGCGCCGCATCCTGACCGTATCGCGTGTGCAAACGGGTTCCCAGGGACTTCAAGGTGTTGCGTTGTCGCTTCCCGTCATCGTCGGGGCTGGCGGAGCATCCGAAGTGATTGAGCCCGATATCAGCCCGGAAGAGCGGGAGCGTCTCCTGCATTCTGCCGATGTATTGCGCGAGGCCGCAGCCACTCTCAAATAGGACTCTCCCGGTCCTATATTCGCCATCGTTTCAGCCACTTGCAAATCAGTTGCTTCTTTGCTGTTGACAGCCCTCCGGTCTATTTCTTATTCTGACAGAGCAGATAGTGATTAGTTTCAGTTACTTGCGACATGTCGCAAGACGAACCTGGTCACTGGTATCTATCAGGAATTGTGGCGAACACACCATCAATGCTCGAGGAGCTCCGGCGAAAAGGCGTGCGAATCACGACGCAGCGGCGCGCCGTTCTGGAGATAGTAGCGGCAGCAACAAAGCACTGCGACGCCGCCACCCTGCTTCGCCACGCACGGCAGTTGCACGCCGGAATCGATCGCGCCACCGTCTACCGGACGTTGGACCTTCTGAAGAAACACGGACTGCTGAACGACCGCGATTGCGAGGCACCCGAGGGCTCCGATCACCTCCACTTGACATGCTTTGTCTGCGGAACGGTTGAGCACTGCACAAACGATATCTTTCCGCAGCTAAAAGCTGCGATTGCCCGGGACAGCGGGTTTGAAGTGCGGGAAGTACGGCTGGAGATCGGAGGCTGCTGCCGGCTTTGCATCCGGGGAGGCTCTACACACAAAGCACTGGAAATTTTCAATTAACTAGAGATGGCCTTGCGGCAAACTTTTGGCGAAGCACCGCAAGGCCTGATGATCGACAACCAGAACGGCTGAGGACCTTCTTCATTCTAAAGCTCTCAGCCGATCGTATACGCCAGGCTACCGTCGCGATGAACAGCGGCGCGCCCGGTCTCCACAAAGAAAAGCAGAATCGGGAGTAAACACGACATGAGAGTTGTGCTTGTACCTTGCTTGCTGTCAGTTCTAATACCCCTGACAGCCGCCGCGCAAACAGCGACTATAGACGGCACGGTCACCGACGCGACTGGAGCCGCGGTTCCACGAGCAGTTGTCTCCCTCCACGATCTCCAGAAACGTCAGATCACCCGCTCCGAATCCAATGCAAGCGGAGCCTACCTGTTGCCAGGAGTTTCTGTCGGCAGCTACACGCTGCGTACGGAGCGTGAAGGGTTCGCACCAGCATCGCAGTCACTCGAGGTGACTACCATTGGCAACATTCGCGCAGACGTTCAATTAGCTGTTATCGGAGGCAAAACCTCAGTGACGGTAACGGAATCTCCTGGCTATCAGGTGGCGACCTCCTCTACGGCAGGCCGAATGGAGATGAAGCTACTGGAGATTCCTCAAACCGTGCAGGTCATCCCGCGCCAATTGCTGGAGGATCGGCAGGTAGTCCGATTCGAGGAAGCATTGCGCAGCAGCAGCGGTGCTTACGTGTCCAGCCGCCATGGTGGCCAGCAGCCTTTCCTCAACTTCCGCGGCTTCTCCGGCACGGACCAGATGCGCGATGGAATTCGTGAGTATTTCGGCTACTACACGATGGAAATGGCCAACGTCGAACAAGTAGAGGTCTTGAAGGGTCCATCTTCGGTCTTATTCGGTCATCTCGAGCCCGGCGGTGTGGTGAACGTGGTCACTCGCCACCCCTCCGCTTCACCCTTGGCTTCTCTGCAACTCGACCGCGGCAGCTTCGGATTATGGCGTCCGGTCTTCGATCTGAGTGGTCCGTTGAATCGCTCTCGCTCCCTGCTCGGCCGTGTCACCGGAAGCTATGTGTCAGACGAAGGCTTTCGGGATTTCGCATTCGTCCGCCGGAGCTTTATCGCTCCGACACTGGTCTGGCGGCTGGCCTCACGCACTTCAGTGACTGCGGCATTTGAAGGTGCCAGTGAACGATCCAGCTACGACGGAGGCGTGCCCGCACTTGGCGATCGTCCCGCACCGATCCCCATCAACCGCTCGTTCAGCGAGCCTTTCCAGCGCGCATCGTCCGTAAACGCGCGCGGCCGGCTCCGTCTTGATCACACCTTCAGCAACGGGTGGCTGTGGCGAACTACCTTCCAGAAGCAATACGCCCGCTACTGGCGCGACCGGGGTGTCTTGGGTTCAGCTTTGAATCCCGCAACCGGCATAATGTCTCGAACTTTCACAGTCGGTGACTTCGCAAATCCCGGCATTCATGCCCAATCGGATCTCGCCGGCTTTGCCTCTACCGGTTCCATCCGGCACGCCTGGGTCGTGGGCGGCGATTTCTTCTCCCGAACGAGTCTTTATAAGAGCACCGTTCCGGTCCCGTACGAGCTCGTTAACATCTTCATTCCCACATCCAATCCCGCGCCGATTCCCGCTCCCAGCTCTTTGGCATTCTACAACGATCCTCAGGAAAAGTTCGGCGGCGTCTTCCTGCAGGATCAGTTAACCCTGGGCCGACTGCAAATCCTTGCGGGTATGCGAATCAACGTCTACCGGCGGGATTACACCAACAGAATGAACGGTCA
>JACMLA010000578.1 GCA_014379815.1 Bryobacteraceae bacterium
CCGCAAGGTGCAGGATCAGGTTGGTGGAACCGCCGAAAGCCGCATGCACCACCAGCGCGTTCTCCAGAGCTTCCGGAGTAAGGACCGTGCTCATCGTCATCCCGGAAGCGATCATGCCAAGGGCCGCACGGCCGCTGCGACGCGCCATATCCAGCCAAATCGGATGGCCCGAAGGAGCAAGTGCACTGTGGGGCAGCGACATGCCAAGCGCCTCGCCCACGACTTGAGCCGTGGCAGCGGTTCCAAGAAACTGGCATCCTCCGCCAGGCGAGGCACATGCACGGCAACCCATATCGGCAGCGTGCTCGAGAGTGATGAGGCCATGAGAAAAGCGAGCGCCGATTGTCTGCACGCGCCCGGCGTCTTCTCCGTCCTCGGGGACAAGCGTCACGCCACCCGGGACCAGTACGCAGGGGAGATCGTGCATTGCCGCGAGGGCCATCATCATGGCGGGAAGACCCTTGTCACAGGTTGCGATTCCGATTGCGGCACTGCGGGTTGGCAGAGAGCGGATCTGCCGGCGAAAGACAATCGCGGCGTCGTTTCGGAATGGCAGACTGTCGAACATGCCAGTCGTGCCTTGTGTCCGGCCGTCGCAGGGATCGGTGCAGTAAGCCGCAAAAGGAACGGCTCCTGAGGCTTTCAACTCCTCAGCTGTAGCCTGCATTAAGAGGCCGACTTCCCAGTGCCCGGTGTGATAGCCAAGAGCGATGGGTGTTCCGTCAGCAGCGCGTATACCGCCGTGCGTACTGAGGATGATGATCTCCGGACCGCCGAGTTTCGCTGGATCCCAGCCCATTCCCGCGTTCTGTGTCCACCCGAATAAGTCACCAGATGGACGTTGCAGCAACATATCCGCACTGATTGGCAAGGAGCCTTGCGGACCTGCTGCAAAAGACTTGACGTCGAACAGCGACGCATCGCCGGAATCGAAAAGAGAAGATGGCATAACGGTCAAACGGTCATTCTATGCGGGCGTGTCTCAGCGAACCGAGAGTTGCGGATTCAGAGTCGGGACAATACTCGCTACCTGTCTGGTTCCGGAATGCTCCACGACGAGCAGTACGAGAAGTACCCAGAGGATGTCGGCCATTAGCAAGTGGAAGAGCTGCATCCAGACGGGTGCCAGTAAAACTACGTTGAAAGCACCTACTACGAGTTCAAAAGCCACGAGGCCCCATGTGAGCCAGGCTAGCTGAACTGCATCTTCGGAGCGCTTATTGCGGATCGCTTCCAGCGCAATGAACGAAGCATACGCTGCAGAGAAGATAGCGAGTGCCGGGTGAAAGATGCGCAGTCGGAGGAGAAAGTGAGCGCCTTCTGTCATCTCCTGTCTCACGCCCTCGGCAAACGATGTCGCGGGAAAGAGCGTGTCGCCGAGGGCTGCTATCGCGCCGCTGATGCCCACGATCAGCATCACTGGAAGCAGCAGGGCCGTCTTTGGGCCACCAAGGGCAAACCGGAGATCGTGTTTGTGCACTTTGGAAAACCAGGCTGTTAGTGCCAGCGCTCCCAGAAGAAGTTGCGTGTTCGCCAGATGTGCGGACAGATAGATGGCGCGGCCAATGGAAGCATTTTGCTCGACGTACTGTAAGAGCACGAGACCTGCTCCGAGGAGCGCTTCCAGCAGAATCAGAACCAGCGAGACTGTAGCAAACGTGCGAACAATGTGCCCTTTCGCGAAGCTTCGGAAGGCCCAGAATACGAGGATGCCAACGCCGATCAGGGCGACGCCACTGGTTGCGCGGTGGGTAAATTCTATGATCGTTTGAACGGCTGGGGCTCGAGGAATTACGTCGCCGTTACACAGTGGCCAGTGCGAACCACATCCGGCACCGGACCCGGTTGCGCGAACCAGAGCTCCCCACAGCACGACGACGAGGTTCCAGCCTAGAACAGCCCAGGCGAACATCGTAAAACGGTGGTGTCTTTGCTCCAAATTCTATTTTACCGCTGGTGGCTGGAACAAGGCAGCAAATGCTCCGGCTGGATCACGGATCACACAGAAACGTCCTCCGCCACCATCGGTTGCCGGGGGATCCTTTACGATCTGGCCGCCTCGTTCTTTGCAGGCGCTGACGCTGGCATCAATGTCCGTGACGATGAAGTAAGGAAGCCAGACTGCTGGCAGAGCCGCGTTGCTGCCGCGTGCGTGGCAAACACCAGCAACAGGCGTTCCATCGCCTCCTGCCGGGCTCATCGTGTAGTCGTTGTAATCGCCCATGCTGACCGGTGCCGGGGTCCATCCGACTACATTCTGGTAGAACTCACTGACGTTGTCCGCATCCGGCACAGTAAGGTCGAGCCAGCCTATCTGGCCGGGAGTTTGCGTTGACATGCGGTCTACAATAGCATCTCTTGCTGGACACGCCTCATCCTCTTACGCCGGTCCGGATCCTTGGCAGAGCAATTGATTTGTTCGGTCCCCAGACGGCGGTAGTTTGTGCTGAGCGCAAGTTCGACTACAGCGAATTTGGACAGCGCTGTTGCCGTCTGAGCGAGGGTTTGCTGCGCTCTGGTGTGCAGCCGGGCGACAGGGTGGCTTTCCTTAGCTGGAACAATCATCAGCTGGTGGAGGCCTACTATGGCGTCCCAATGGCGAGGGCCATCCTTACACCTTTGAATGTCCGGCTTGCTCCTTCGGAACTGGAGGTCATCTTAAGGCAAGCAGCGCCGCGATTTTTGTTTTATGAGGCCGAGTTCGCCTCCGTCGCTGCCGGTGTCGCTGACTGCCGATGCATCTGCCTGGAAACCGAATACGAAGAGTTTCTGGCGTCGGAGGCCGCATTTCCTGAATTGGCCGGTCTCGATGAAAACTCACCTGCGGAGTTGTTCTACACCAGCGGAACGACTGGCTCGCCTCGAGGCGTCCTTCTTAGCCACCGTGCCCTCTACCTGCACGCGTTTGCGGTGGCAATGACGTACCTGGATCAGGCGGCGCGGGTAGATCTGCACACGATTCCGATGTTCCATGCCAACGCGTGGGGCCACGTACATGCGGACGTGCTCTGCGGCGCAACGCAAGTAATGAACAGGCGCTTTGTGCCTGCTGAGGTACTGCGGCTCATCGAATTACACAGCGTGACCTACATGGGTCTGGTGCCCACGATGGCGCGGGCTTTACTACAAGCTCCTGAGCTTGCAAGCAGCAAAGTAAGCAGTCTGAGGGATATCGAAATTGGTGGGGCCGCTTGCTCGCCTCAGCTCATTCAGCAGATGGAGCAGGCTTTTGGATGTCCTGTATGGTCGGGTTATGGTTTGACCGAAGCAGGGCCTATGCTGACGTATTCCAAACCAGAATCCAGTCGCAGTTTTGTATCAGATGAGGAGCGCTGGATGTCGCAGGCTATGGCTGGCAGGCCTATTCCGGGTGTTGAACTACGTGTCATTGACGATGCCGGCGTTGCCGTCCCGCAAGATGGAAAATCCATGGGTGAAATCGTAGTCCGAAGCGGCCATCTGATGACTGGATACTATTGCGACCCTGACGGTACGGCCGTGGCGATGCGGTCGGGCTGGCTGCATACCGGTGACATCGCGATGTGGCACGCGGACGGTTCGGTGGAGATCGTCGACCGGCTAAAGGAGATCATCATTAGCGGTGGCGAGAACATTTCATCCCTGGAAATTGAACGAATGATTTCGGCTCATCCCGACGTGCGGGAATGCGCCGTGGTCGCAGCACCGGACGAGACCTGGGGTGAAGTGCCTACGGCTGTGATTGTGCTTCGGGAGGGGTCCGCCTTGACCTCGGGAGACATTCTCGCGTTTCTCGATGGCAAACTGGGAACATTAAAAATGCCGAAAATGATCCATTTCGACACCGCTCCACTGCCCAGGACCGGAACGGGGAAGGTTCGCAAAATGGAACTGCGGGAGCGCTTCTGGACAGGCAAGGCACGGCGGATAGGCGAGTGAGCACGGGATTCTCCCTTACGTTGTCAATCTCTACAGACGGCCGGGATGAGCTGATTGCCGATCTCTGGGAAGCACGCACAACCGGCATCACAGAAGATACCGACTGGGTCAGGGCTTTCTTCGACGAGGGTGCCGATAAGGATTTACTGCTTCGCCAATTCGACAACTATGCACCACATCTGGAGATCGAAGAGGACTACGACTGGGTCGCTCATTCGCAATCCATGTGGCAGCCCATCGCTGTTGGTCAGCGCTTCTGGTTAACGCCCGACTGGCGTGACGATCCCGTTCCAGAGGGCCGTATACGCTTGCAGATGCGCCCAGGTATGGCTTGCGGTAGCGGCGAACACCCGGCTTCGCAGCTTTGCTTACAAGCTCTGGAGCGTGTGGTCCGCAGCGGTTCCAGTGTGCTGGATGTCGGCACCGGATCCGGCATTCTGGCCGATGCGGCGCTGCTGTTAGGAGCAGGTTTTGTGATTGGGTGCGATGAAGATGACGAGGCTACAGTGATCGCGCGGCAGAATGTGCCGGAAGCCTGCTTCTTCACTGGTTCGGTGCAGTCGGTGAAGGATCGGTCTGTGGACGTCGTTGTCGCCAACCTGAATGCGGCTACCGTTCAGATGCTCGGGTCGGATCTCGGCAGGATTGCAAAGACCGCTCTGATCGTAAGCGGGTTCCCGGAAGACGACGAGCCGGAACTACCCCGGCCTGTACGTGAAAGACTTACCCTCAACGGCTGGATCTGCCTGATCTGCTAAAGCTGCTGCTGGTCTTCTGCGACAAGCTCGTCGAGCAACAAGGCAAGCTGGTGACTGCGATCGGCCACCCGGGAACGAACCCCTGTCAGTTCGGCCTCCAGCTGGTAGATCCGGTCCTGCAGGTGCAGACACGCAAGGATCGCTACGCGGGTGGAATCCACATTGGCCGATTTCGCGATTGTCGACATCAGTTCGTCGACTGCGTTGGCGGCACGCTGAATATCTCCCGGATCGCCGGATACGCGTACAGTAAAGGTCTGATTGAAAATGGAGAGTCGAACGGGATTTTTGTCTGCCCCGCTCATAAGAAATTAGACGGCGAGATTGTCCAGCTGTCCGAGAAGCTTCTCGATGCGCGCCTTTACCTTTGTGCGGTCGGCACGTAGGGCTTCCATCTCTTCGACCAGCCGCGCGTTTTCGACTTTCATCCCGGCAAGGGCCGACTCAGCTGCTTCTTTGTCGGCGACTGAAGAATCTGCCAGTCTTTGCGCAGCGTCTTTTTGCTGGCGCAATTGTGTGACAAGCTGAACGGCCCGGAGGATTCGCTCTTCCAGGCTAGCCAGGGCGTCGGCATCAACCTGCGGAGGGTTGCCGATAGTCGTCATCAATTACTGAACCCGTTGGGGTGCGGCAGTGCGTGCCTTGTCTACCAGAGCACGGAATCCCGCTTCATCGGCGATAGCGATCTCGGCAAGAATCTTGCGGTTCAAGTCGATGCCTGCTTTGCGGAGGCCATCGATAAACCGGCTGTACGAGATCCCGGCAGTGCGGCAGGCTGCGTTGATTCGAACGACCCAAAGGGAGCGAAAGCTCCGCTTTTTATGCTTGCGTCCGATGTAGCCATGGCGCAAAGAACGTTCGACGGCTTCCTGTGCAGCACGATACAGCTTGCTCTTGTTGAGGAAGAATCCCTGCGCGAGGATCAGCGTCTTTTTACGACTGGCGCGGCGTTTGCTGCCACGTTTTACTCTTGGCACGTTTGTCTCCTTGTTTCTAAGTAAACGGGGTATTTCACCCGAAACCGAGGCGGTTGTACGGGCACGTGCCCCGCGCTCCGTCCGCACTCGTTGCTAGTTCATCACCCGCGAACCGGGTATCGCCTTACTAGTTAATAGGGAAGCATGACGTTGAGCTTCGCCTGATCGGCGGCATCCGCAACTGTGCTTTTGCGAAGCTTGCGCTTACGGGAACGCGATTTGCTGGTCAGAATGTGCCGACCAAACGCGTGGTTACGAACGATCTTGCCGGTGCCGGTACGCTTAAATCGTTTGGCCGCACCTTTGTGAGTTTTCAGCTTCGGCATAACACACTACTTCCGGGGGGAATTTACAACCTCACCAGTATAACAAACGTATGAAGCGGGAGGGCTGCGAAGCCGGAAGGCTCCGACGGTTATTATAGCGAATTCCAACTTGTCTGTCTTCGCGGCGGATAACGGCGAAGTTCGTTTACATCCTACGCGGTTAGTCGTCACTTCCATCCAGAAGAAACGCCACGGACCATGTACACTCCGCGGGGAAATCTTCTTCAACGATCCCTGTCTCCACGCTGGCAAACGTCACCGCTGTATCATAGGCATCCGCAATCAGGGCGGCGACCTGGGGCCGAAGACTTGGGTTTTGATCCAGAAGACGGTTGACGCGCTTTCGCTGCTCCCTGATGCTGGCATCCCAGCTCGTGGTGCGTTTCTCTGGTTGGTACTCGCACTTCAGCAGGTGCTGGATCAGCACGGCGAGGCGGTTGGTCAGTTGATTTTGCTCCGAACGTCCCAACGTTTCCAGCTCCTCAGCGATGTGCTCTGCGTCTACCGGCTCTCCCGCGCGAAGCTTCCGGGCTTGCTCATAGGCCCATGCGTGGAGGTCTTCCTCGTAGCGGATCATTGTTTTCGCCCTCTTACTCCTGTGTCAGCTTGCCCGGCGAAGACTGCTCAGGGCATCCTCGACGGCTTCCGGATGTCGTGCAATAACAGCGAGGAGAACACGACCGGCGCCGTCCGGCTTACTGCGACCCTGCTCCCAGTTGCGTAAGGAAGCCGGCGCGAAACCGAAGCGAGCGGCGAACTCGGTTTGACTCGCCGCTGGCCGTTAGCTTCCGTCGAATGAGTGCTGCCAAACCGAATCGTCGATATTGAGAAACCCACCGTTGCGCAGTTTCGAAGGGGAATATCCGCTTCTGCCGCTACCAATCGCAAAGATTGATCTTCTTCCAGATGCGGCCGGAGTAGCTGGAACCGCTCCAGTGCGAGCTTCCTCGCGCTTTCTGAAAAACCAGCCAGTTGCTCCACGTTGGAAGTTTACGCCACCTAGCTGCAAAGTGTTACGCAGGCCTATGGACGTGTAATGTTATGGTTCCCCAAACGAGTCCACGGCTGCACGCGCATTTATATCAGAGCATGGTGCGATGAAATCGCTCCGCAAACCGTCGACAGCGACAAGGAATGCTACGCCTCTGAAGAGGTCGACATCACCTGCCGCTGTCTACAGGCTGGCGGCAACGGATTAGTTGTAAGAACGCGTATCTTATTAACCCAGTTTTCCGTTCCGTTAATCCCCAACACCCAACGACCGGAACCTTGCGGACGTCTTTTCTTGTCTTCCTCACCATACCCTGAGACCCGGCACGCAAGTTGAATATTTGTTGTGGGGTTGATGATCGTTTTCAGCCGCGTTCCGCACCCTCATCACTGAACG
>JACMLA010000579.1 GCA_014379815.1 Bryobacteraceae bacterium
AGTTCATGGACAATGGCTGGAGTCTGAAGAAGCTGCACAAGCAGATCGTGCTGTCATCGACCTACCGGCAATCCTCAAATGTTAGTCCGGAGCTGCTTTCCAAAGACCCCTACAACCGGCTTTTAGCCAGAGGAGCACGTTTCCGTGTCGATGCCGAGATCGTGCGTGACATCACTCTCGCGGCATCAGGGCTGCTGAACACTAAAGTAGGCGGACCAAGCGTTTTCCCGCCTGCTCCCGAGTTTCTTTTCCAGGCTCCGGCAAGCTATGGTCCCAAGAACTGGTACACGGAAACGGGCGCCGAGAAGTACCGCCGCGCCCTCTATACATTCCGGTTCCGTTCTGTGCCCTACCCCATGCTGCAGACTTTCGATGCTCCGAATGCGGATGTGTCCTGTGTCCGTCGCAGCCGGTCCAATACACCTCTGCAGGCTCTGACTTCCCTCAACGAACCACTGTTCCTGGAGGCGGCACGCGGCCTTGCTGTAAGGACGGTCAGCGTTGGTGGAACTACCGACCAGCAGCGACTTGGCTACGCGTTTCGCCAGTGCCTGTCGAGGGTGCCCAAGCCGGCCGAGATCGATGAACTTCTATCGTTTCTCGACAAACAGCGGAAGCGCTCCGCCGAAGGCTGGATCAACTCGCAGGACCTTAGCGGGTTCGATAGCGCCACCACGAAACTGCCTGACGGCGTCACCCCGGTCGAACTGAGTGCATGGACTGCGCTAAGCCGCGTCCTCCTCAATCTCGACGAGACTATTACGAAGGAGTAGACCACCATGAGCTGCCACGATCATCTTTATCGCGGACTTGACGGCAACGAAGTGAGCCGTCGCTGGTTCTTTGAGCAGTGTGGCGTTGGTCTCGGCACAATTGCTTTGAACCAGCTTGCCGGCGCTGCAACGGCTGCGGTGGCCGAGGGTCCGCTTGCTCCGAAAAAGTCGCACTTTACCCCGAAAGCGAAGAGGGTCATTTTCCTGTTCATGGCCGGAGCACCAAGCCACCTGGAGATGTTCGACTACAAACCCCAGCTGGCAAAGTTCGACGGAACGTTGCCGCCTGCGGATTTGCTGAAGGGCTACCGTGCGGCGTTCATCAACCCCAACTCCAAGCTGCTCGGTCCCAAGTTCAAATTTGCGAAACACGGAAGCAATGGAGCGGAGATCTCAGAGTTGCTGCCCCATTTCTCGAAGATTGTGGACGATGTCTCGATCGTGAAGTCGATGGTCACCGATGCGTTCAATCACGCGCCGGGTCAGGTGTTGATGAACACCGGATCGCAGCAGTTTGGCCGACCCAGTATCGGATCCTGGGTGACTTACGGCCTCGGGTCGGAGTCACAGGATTTACCCGCATTCGTCGTCTTCAGCTCAGGGCGCAAAGGACCGAGCGGCGGCAATTCCTGCTGGGGCAGTGGCTTTCTCCCTACCGTGTATCAGGGTGTCCAGTTCCGCTCGAGTGGCGACCCGGTTCTCTATCTGTCCAACCCAAAAGGTGTCGATCGCGAACTGCAGAACGATTCAACCCAAACCATCCGCAAGCTGAACGAAATGCATCTCGGAGTTACTGGCGATCCTGAGATCTCCACCCGCATCAACTCCTTCGAGATGGCGTTCCGCATGCAAACCAGCGCTCCGGATTTGATGGACCTCAGCAAAGAGTCGAAATCCACGCTCGACATGTACGGAGCTCAGCCGGGCAAATCGTCCTTCGCTAATAACTGCCTTCTGGCCCGGCGTCTCGTGGAGCGAGGCGTACGTTTCGTCCAGCTTTACCATGAGGCCTGGGATCAGCATGGCGATCTCACAAAGGACATCAAAAAGAACTGCATGGACACCGACCAGGCATCCGCAGCACTGATTCAGGATCTGAAACAGCGCGGAATGCTGGAAGACACGCTGGTAGTCTGGGGCGGGGAATTTGGACGCACGCCTATGGTGCAGGGCGGCAATGACGGTCGCGATCACCACCCTAACGCCTTCACGATGTGGCTGGCGGGCGGCGGAACCAAGCCCGGAGTTGTGCTGGGTGAGACGGACGAGCTTGGATTCAATGTGGTCAAAGACAAAGTCCACGTGCACGATCTGCACGCGACGATTCTGCACCTGCTCGGTTTCGATCACACGAAGCTCACCTACCGATTCCAGGGTCGGCCATTCCGATTGACCGACGTCCACGGAACCCTCGTACAGCAGATCATTGCCTGATCGCGTTGCCGACTGACTTTCTTATGAGAGACGGAAGTAACGCTCCCTGGAAAATTCCAAACTCAATAGAATCGAGCCAGCTGAAGCGTTTGTATTGAGTCACTTACGGTTGGTCTGATACGTGCTAGCAACGAGGTGGGTCAGCTAAGGGTACAGTCAGTTGCTTTAGTGGTAGTTGTCTCCCGTAACAATCTTGAAGCGCCTTCTTTCTCTTCACGCCTCATATCCTGCCACTGGTAGACCGGCTCGCGACTCATCTGATTTTGATTCGTGCCGGGGAAGTAGTCCA
>JACMLA010000580.1 GCA_014379815.1 Bryobacteraceae bacterium
GGCCCGTTCCAGCTGCACGTCACGGATCGTGGTATGAAGCGTACGTCCAAAAGCAGCCTTGAACCGAGCGTCCAGACCGGAACGGGAGGCTCTCACTGCCGCTACAACATCTGGTACTTTTATGCCATCGCACGCGTGTTCCCGAATATAAAACATCGCATTCGCGACCTGAATGTCCTGCACAGGAAGGACATCGGTTGACAGACGAGTGACGATGCCAACAGGATCGATGACGTAGTGCTTTTTTGCCGGCAGTTTGCCGCCCATGATTCGATCCAGCAGAGCCGCGGCCTTGTAACCTATACGCTGAGCGCCCTGTTCAATGCTGGTCAGCAAGGGACTACTGAGCCCGCATAACATTTCGTCGTTGTCCACCCCGATAACAGCTACTTCCTCCGGAACATGCAACCCGGAGAGGCGGCAAGCCTCCAGTACGTGGCGGGCGCGATTGTCATTCGCCGCCATCAGACCGACCGGCTTAGCAAGTGACCCCAACCACGAGGAAAGAGCTTGTTGCATATGTGCCCAGCTGCGGATGTTTCGATGCCTCCCGTGATAGACCGGGCATGAGAATCCTCGCTCCTTCAGTCGCTCGGCGAACTCGCGTTCGCGTTCTGCGGACCAGCCGTTGATAGGAGTCTTTGGGTAACCGCAAAAGGCAAAATTGCGAAACCCCCTGTTCAGCAAGTGATCGGCGGCGAGGCGAGCGATGGCCCGATTGTTCGTGAAGAAGTAGGGTATCCGGGATTTGGGAGCGTACCATCCGTACCCACTGCCAAAACCGACTGCCGGCAGCTTCGACTTGACCACAGCCGCGGCCACTGCGGGATGGTCGAGGTCCGCGATAATCCCATCTCCTTCCCACGAGCCAAGATCGGGAAGACGCTGATCTTTCAAGGCACTCTCCTCGATGTAAACGCTCCATGTCGCGCCTTCCTGAAGGTACGCCGTTACTCCGCGAATCACTTGCAGATCGTAAGCGGTTGTAGCGTCGTAGATCAAGGCCACACGTCGCAGTCTACGTGGCATTTCTTTGGTACGCCGTGTGGAACGGGTTGGGGAAATCTGTAAGACTTGCAGGAAATTTTGTAAACATTGCGGATTGCAACTTCTGCCCGGAGAGCATAACATAACGGCTACCGTTTGATGCAAGACAGCAAACGCCCAGGGAGAGGTCCATGCGCAGAGGCGAGACTATCGGGTGTCCGTTCCGACCAATTTTGATGGTTCTGATTCTGATCTTGTGCGGCCTTAGCCTGCACGCCCAGACGAATACCGGAACGATATCCGGCGTTGTGACAGACGCGACAGGGGCCGCGATTGCAGACGTTCAGATAACCGCCCGGAACATAGAAACAAATGCCGTTGTGAAAGCGGCCAGTCTCGAGAACGGAACGTACGCCATCTCTTCTCTTCCACCCGGAGTCTATCGGGTCTCCGCCGAGAAGACGGGATTCAGGACCAGCGTGTTTGACAATGTCCGGCTCTCGTTCAGCAGTCAGGGCTCACTGGACATCGCTATGGCACTCGGCAATGTAGCGGAAACGATCGAAGTAGCAGCTTCAGCGGTTGAAATGAACACGGCGGTCGTTGAAGTGGCGACCTCGATAGAAGAGAAGGTTGTAAAGGATCTGCCGTTACAGATTGCCAACGGGCGCCGACAGATAGACGCCTTTGTATTCCTGGTGCCGGGCGTCCAGGGGGACACATTTTCCAGCCGGATCAACGGAGGCGTCGACTTCAATAGCGAAGTACTCTTCGACGGTGTTCCGATGGCGTCTTTCGAAACAAACGGCTATCAAACCGGCATCAATCCTCCCTATGAGGCGATTGATGAATTTAAGGTGTTGACTTCCGTTTTCTCCGCTCAGTACGGACGTGGCCAGGGCGTGAAGAACTACCATTTCGGCCAGGGCACGAATGCACTTCATGGCAACGCATTCGACTTCGTCAGGAACACAGCGTTCGACGCCAGAGGGTTCTTTTCGCGGACCACCCCCATCAACAAACAGAACGAATACGGATTCACTGTCGGCGGCCCCGCCATCATTCCGAAGGTTTACAACGGAAAGGACAAAACGTTTTTCAACGTTGCTGTGAGCTGGTACAAGTTCAGGGGCGCGGGTCTGAATGACCGTTATACAGTGCCTACGGAAGAGTTCCGCAGGGGCGACTTCTCGAGGTTGGTGGATTCGAGCGGCGCGCTTATACCGATCTATGATCCTTTAACACGGACGCCTTTCCCGGGGAATGTGATTCCTCAAGCCCGCTTCAGTCCGACCTCGACAAGGGTCCTTCCGCTGATTCCTGCGCCGACCGGCCCCGGATTGGTAAACAACATCGGGCCCGGCATTCCGAGCATTCCGAACAACAATACGTCATGGTCCTACAACCTGGCGCACAGCATCACATCCAACCAGAGAATCAGCTTTACCCAGTGGCGAACCTCTTCCCCGAATCAATGCCTGCTGGGAAGTAACATCAGCGGTTCGTTGAGTGGACTTTCCAACTGCCCCGGAGCCACCACGGCCTATCTCTCCAACTACTCATGGGCGGTGAGACCGAACCTCGTTGTGAGTGCCGGCACTTTGTGGTTCCGCATTCTCAACAATCAGGAGGTTGGCGGTCCCCCCAATACATCAATCGACTTCCCGGGACTACCGCGAGGCGAAGGGATTGCATTCCCGCAAATGGGTTTTGTCGGCCCAACTGCATCGCCGGTTGCCTTAGGAACGGGTTTTCAGGGTGACTATAACTTCCAGCCAGGCACCAGCACTGTCTCGAATGTGCTTTGGCTGAAGGGCAGACACGCATTCAACATAGGTTTCGAATACCGACAGTCGCGCAACACTACTTCCATCTGTGAAGGATGCCCAGCGCGCTTCGCGTTCAGCAATCGCAGTACCTCGCTTCCTGGTTCACCTGGTTTCGCTACCGCGGGTCATCCATTTGCCAGCTTCCTGCTTGGCATCGCTGATTCTGCCACAGCTTCAACCGGTCTTGCAGATCGTATTTTCCGCAACTCATCTTACTCGGGTTACATTCAGGATGATTTCAAGCTGACGAAAAAGCTAACTCTCAACCTGGGACTACGCTACGACGTATTCGTGCCAGCGACGGAAGACACCAATCGAATAGCTTTTTTTGATCCAACAATTGCTAATCCGGCCGCGGGTGGACGACTCGGTGCCCTAAGCAAGCCCGGTGACTGTCAGTTCTGTTCCGGGCAGAACACAATTGCCGATACTCACTTCAAGAACTTTGCGCCCCGATTTGGTTTTGCCTATGCATGGAACAGCAAAACCGTTATCCGGGGAGGATATGGCATCGTCTATGGTTTGGGCGGTGCAAACGACCTCGGGCAAACCCGCATAAAAACAAATTTCCTGAACGGCTCGTCAGGCAACTTCGCGGCCATTTCCCAGGATGCAGGTGTCACTCCGGGTTACGGTTCCTGGGATCGTCCCTTTCCGTTACCGGTGGTAGCGCCATTTACGTCCTCTATTGGAAATAACCAGTCGGTGAATTACGCCGGCCGATGGCAGGGCGCCGCCCCATACATTCAGAACTGGACGATTGGCATGGAGCGGGAACTTCCTGGTTCGGTGCTGGTGAAGGTCAGCTATGTCGGCA
>JACMLA010000581.1 GCA_014379815.1 Bryobacteraceae bacterium
GGCGATTGGCAGCATCAACTCGCCCATGCAGTGCATGATGAAGGAGATCTGCGCGCAGTGCCTGCAGCTCCATAAGGACCCGGATACCGGCGAGGAGCACGTCGTATTCTCCTGCTACAACCAGGACCAGCCTCTGGACAAGGTCGATTTCAAGAATCTTCGCGCGAGACTCGGGCAGAACGGAGTCCAGGAGAAGCTGACGAAGAAGTGGATCGATCGCTGCCTGCGTGAGTCAGGCGCCCGGCCAGAACTCGTAGAAGTTTCAGGTTAAGCTCGTGCAGCAAACCTGGAATACTGAGACTTATAGTCGCAACGCGCGCTTCGTGTCGGACTATGGAGTCGCCCTCCTTGACCTGCTCGCTCCCGTTTCGGGCGAGCGCATTCTGGACCTGGGCTGTGGCGACGGGGTTCTGACCCAGAAGATCGCGGCTGCCGGAGTAGACGTGGTCGGCGTCGATGCCTCCGAGAACTTCGTAGTCACAGCACGGAGCTTAGGGCTGGATGCACGCCTGATGGATGCGCATCATCTCCCATTCCAGAACGAGTTCGACGCTGTGTTTTCCAACGCCGCCTTGCACTGGATGCTGCAACCGGATCTTGTCATAGCCGGAGTGGAAAGAGCTCTCAAGCCTGGCGGACGTTTTGTGGGCGAAATGGGTGGATTCGGGAATGTGGCATCGATTGCTACCGCGCTGCGTGCCGTGTTTCACCGGCGCGAACTGGACCTGCCTCATGTCTGGTATTACCCCACACCAGATGAATACAGCGGGAAGCTTCTGGCTGCCGGGCTGCAAGTCCAGTCAATTGGACTGATTCCCCGCCCCACTCCTTTACCCACAGGCATGGTCGGATGGCTGGAGACCTTTCGCAATCCGCTACTGTCCGGCAGGTCGCCGGAAGAAGCACGCTCAATCACTGACGAAGTCGTCGAACTGCTCCGACCTTCCTTGTGTGACAGGGGCGGAAACTGGACTGCCGATTATGTACGGCTTCGGTTTGTTGCGATTAAACCAGCTGCTTAATTACCTGGCCATGCACTTCGGTTAGGCGCTCACGCCGACCCTGATGCATGAAGCTGAGGCCGTCCTGATTGAGTCCTAGCTGATTCAGGATGGTGGTGTGCACGTCTCGGAAATGCACCGGGTTCTCGACGGCGCGCAACCCAATGGCATCGGTGGCACCAACTACCTGACCACCCTTGATTCCACCGCCTGCCATCCACATCGAAAAGCCGAGGTTATGGTGATCCCGGCCCTTCCCACCTTGTGCTTCGGGCGACCGGCCAAACTCGCCGCCCCACAGAACTAGTGTTTCGTCCAGTAATCCACGTTGCTTCAGGTCTTTGATGAGAGCGGCAACGGGCTGGTCAGTTTGTGCCGCCATGCGCTCGTGATTTTCCACGATGTCGTCATGCGCATCCCATTGCAGGTTTCCGGGACCGCCGCCCGAGACCACGCAGACAAAGCGCACGCCTTTCTCGACCATTCGGCGCGCGAGCAAACAACGGCGACCGTAATCATCCGTCGGTTGCTTGCCGACACCATACATCTCACGGATGTGCTCCGGCTCTTTGGAAATGTCGAACACGGCCGGGGCTTCGGTCTGCATGCGGAACGCAAGATCGTAGGAATTGACGCGCGCTTCGAACTCAGAGTCTTCGCCGACAATGGACGCCTGGTTAAGGCCCTTGATCAGACTCAGTGTCTTCCGGCGCTGCTCCAGCGAGACACCATTCGGCAGATCGAGGTTCAGCACAGGTTTGGATCCTGGGCGCATCATGGTCGGCTGGTACACGGCAGGGAGAAAGCCGTTGGTGTACATCGGCTGACCGGCTTCCAGCGCGCCCTTCGGATCGGGCATCACAACGTAAGAAGGTAGCGAGTTGCTTTCCGATCCCAGACCGTAGACCATCCAGGAACCCATGCTCGGGAATCCAGGGATGATGCGTCCCGTCATCAACTGATACTGAGCGGCTGAGTGCACCACCATGTCGCCATGGCAGGACCGGATGACGGAGATGTCATCCACGATTTGCGAAGTGTGCGGCAGCAGGTCCGAGACCTCGATTCCCGACTTGCCGTACTTCTGGAATGTTCGCTTGGTGCCAAGGATTTTAGCTTCGTTCGTAACGAACTGATACTTCGCCTCCCCGAACTCCGCCGGTCGTTTCTGACCGTGTAACTGATTCAGTACCGGCTTTGGATCGAAGGTTTCCAGATGGCTGGGTCCGCCGGCCATAAACAGGAAGATCACCGACTTGGCTTTAGCCGGCATGTGCGGCTCTTTGGGTGCCAGCGGATTGGCAGCACGAGTGTCTGCGGCGTACAGCATGGAGGAGTACGCCATCGCGCCAAAGCCACAGAACGCTTCACACAGGAACTCGCGTCTGTTACGTGTTGGACGGGAATGCTCGGCCATGTTTGTCTCCTGTTTACTCAACGTATAGGAACTGATTCAGATTCAGGACAGCGAGCGCGAACTCACGCAGTGGTTGCTCCTGAAGAAATTGCAACGCGATCTGGCGTTCTTTGTCCGACGGTAGATGACCTGTCGCCAGCTTGTATGCGAGGTCTATCTGCTTGGCTTTGTCCGGGCCTGCATCGGTGTGCAGTCGCTCCGCGAAGTGAGCCGCCAGCCGGTTGCTCAGATCACCATTGAGAAGCTCCAGTGCCTGAGGAGCATGCGTACTAGAATCTCTCCGGGCGCAGCTGATCAATGCATCTGGGGCGTCGAAAACTTCCATGAACGGCAACCGCAAGTTTCTCTTGGCCAGCAGGTATAAACTGCGCCGATCGTGTTCGCTGGAATCGGGATTCACCTGCCATTGAGCAGGTTTGTATAGCAGATTTACAAGCTCCTTATCGACCGGAACAATCACGCTGGGTCCGCCTTCCTTCCGGTTCAGGCGGCCCGTAACGGAAAGCATCGCATCCCGAAGCTCTTCAGCTTCGAGCCTCCTGCGAGAAAACTTCCAAAGGAGCTTATTGTCGGGATCCTTCTCTTCTGCGACTTTCGCCATCGGGGAACGCGATGCCTGCCGGTACGTACTGCTGAGCAGCATCTCCCGATGCAGGGGCTTCCACTTCCAGCCGCCCTCCACAAACCGGTTGGCGAGGTAGTCGAGAAGTTCAGGATGTGAGGGACGAGTTCCCATGCGACCGAAGTCGTTCGGCGTGGCGACGATGCCGCGTCCGAAGTGGTAGTTCCACATCCGATTGACCGCGACACGGGCGGTCAGAGGATTCTTCGGATCCGTTACCCAGTTCGCCAGCGTCGTCCTCGGCTTGTCCGTATCTATTTCCGGAGCATTGTCGGGCAGCAGGATGCCGAGCGTTCGCATCCCCACGGCCTCACCTTTGTTCTGATACTCGCCCCGAGCTAGTACATGAACTGGAGAACGCTTGCCCATGTCGGTCGATACGCTATAGAGACTGGGCGGCGCTTCGGGTGCATTCTCTTCCAGCTCCAGCAGCTTCTTCGCCATCCGCGACAGCGAATCTCCCTCGAGTTCCTTCATGGCCTTCTTCATCTCGGCCATCTTCTGCTTGTACGCCTCGCTCTTCGCCTTATACGCGGCCTGCGCTTCGGGTTCAGCCAGCGATACATCGTTCTCGTGCGTACCGGCGAAGAACGCCTGCATACGGTAGTAGTCGGTGTGCCGGATCGGGTCGAATTTGTGATCGTGACAGCGGGCGCACCCCAGAGTGACGCCGAGCAGCGCCGAACCGACGACGTTGGTCATCTCGGTCAGGACTTCATTGCGGCTGCTGGCGACTTCCTGATTTCCCGCGTTCTTCCGCAGAGGTCCCAGGCGGTTAAACCCGGCAGCGACCTGCAACTCCTCGCTGGGTGTCTCGCTCTCGTCCCCCGCCAACTGCTCCCGCAGGAACTGATCGTAAGGTTTGTCCGCATTGAATGACCGGACGACATAGTCCCGGTA
>JACMLA010000073.1 GCA_014379815.1 Bryobacteraceae bacterium
GGCCGGGTCCCTTGCACTGAGTGAGAACGCGCCGGCGAGAACTCTCGGAAAGACAACAGTGCCGTCGGCCTGAGTGACAGCGGTCTGAGTGGTGGTAAAGGTATTGGATGTGAGCGTAACTGCCGCACCCCGGACGAAACCGCCGCCGCCGTCCCGGACGGTTACGCGCACGATGCCGAGACCGTTCAACGTGACATTAGCTGTTTTGACTTCGTCCTGTGTTTGAACGATGGCGGTAGCAGTGCCCCGGTCGCCGGTTGCAGGCTCGCTCGCATTAATCGTATAGGTGCCAAATGAGAGATAGTCAAAACGAAAGCGGCCGGAAGCATCTGCGGTTGCGCTTAATCCGCCGGGGCTGATCGATACGACAGCTCCGGGTACGGCAACGGAACCGCCGTTACGCAAAACGGTTCCTGCCACGGAGCCGGCTGAGCTGAGCATTACGACCGTGTCGACCGTCTCGGCGTCGCGTTCCACAGTGCCCGTTGTGCGACCACCCAGACGAGTTACCGAGGACTGTGCCGCGATGTCAAAGCCGCCCAGAAATACGCCGGGAAAACTGTAGACACCTCTGCTGTCCGATGTCATCTGTGAAGTTCCGCCGAACAAGCCGCGGCTCGTGAAGGTGACGGCAGCTCCGGGCACCACGGCTCCGGACCCGTCTTTGACTACACCGGAAACGACACCTCTGCCGAGAAACGTGATGTCGGCTGTGTTGGTGATGCCAGTGTTGGTCAGGTTTCCACTTGTGCGGCCCTTGTTGCCATTGCTGTCTGCTGCCTCTAGCAGGTATGAGCCAAGCGCGACGAAATCGAAGAAGAATTTGCCAAGGGGATCGGTCAGGATAACGGCGCCACCTTGCAAGGTGACACGCACACCGGCACCCACCGGGGTTTGCCCGTCGCGGGAGTACACGGTCCCCGAGATGGACCCGGACGAACCCAGCATGATGTTGATGTCGGCAGCCTGGTTGGGCAACAGTGTTCCGCTGCGGCGACCCCGCAATCCAGTCGTACGGTCGATCGCCTGCACTTCGATCGTTCCGGAAACCATGTTGCTGACGCGGTACCGGCCGGTGATGTCGGTAGTAGCGGTTCGGACGTTCACCCCATTGCTGATCGTCACCTGAGCGCCGACTACGATTCGTTGCTGCACGTCGGTAACAAGTCCACTGACACTACCGGCATCGACGGCGATCTGGATCGTTCCGACATTGGTGGTGCCGCCGCCAACGGGTGGGTAACGTTGTGAAGTGCCCACAAGAAACTGGCCATTTGTGACGGCCTGGGCGACCACCGAAACTTCTCCTACGGACGTTGGCACACCGGTGACGCGGAAATATCCGGTAGCATCTGTGGTTGCGCTGAATTGCCCCGACACGATAGCCACTGCACCAGCTACAGGTACGCGGGCAGGGTCGACGACTCTGCCCTGGACGCTGGTGGTTGCATCGGCGGTGAGAGGGTTTAATCCTAACCGGACTTCCAGGCCGTCCGTGATTCCATCAGAGTCTGAATCGCCAGCCAGAGGGTTAGTGCCGAGCGCCGCCTCCTGACCATCGGTCACTCCATCGCTGTCGGTATCAGCCAGCAAAGGGTTGGTCCGGCGGCGGACTTCTTCGCCATCTGTCAGGCCGTCGCGATCGGTGTCCGCGCGCCTCGGATCACTGCCCAGCATGTGCTCAGCCGTGTTTGTTAAACCATCGAAGTCCAGATCGAGCCCAGCGTCCCCAGGATCTGTCGGATTGAGCCCATATAACTTCTCCCATTCATCGCCCATGCCGTCAGCGTCGGAGTCGTCAGGAATGATTACCTCGAGGTTCAGGCCTGCGATCTGCCCTTCGTTGGAAGCGGTGACGATGACCTGCCCCCGTGACAGGGCAGTCACAAGACCATCCTCCGACACGGTGGCAATGGCAGGATTGCTGGAGATATAGGTCGTTCCTGAGGCGGCCTGGGTCAGGTCTCCCGATCTACCATTGGCAAGCTCCGCCGGGACGGAGAGCTGCACTGTCTCGTTTCGCACCCTCAGGACCGTTTTGTTGGCCGCAGCCAGAAGGTCGATAGAAACAGGCACGGGTATCACAGTGGTGAAATCAAGCGGACCGACTGGAGTGCTATCAAACGGAACGATTTCAAACAGGCCGGATTGTCCCTGTTTAGGGCCTTCGGTGGTGTCGCAGGTCAGACGAACGCGGAATTTACCTCTCTGAACCGGAGTATTGGGAATTGTGAACCGGCCGTCTGAGCCAACCTGGACTTGCCGGTTGAGCAGACTTACGGTGCACCGGTCGTTCAGGTCGACCGCCTTTGCAGGAGTCAGGCACAGGACAGCGCACGCAAACAGCGCACATGTCCGGCTGTTCCACAAAGACTCTCCGATGCTTTGCATCAACTTCAAGCCCGCCTCCAGATCCAAAATTCCGTTCGCGATGCACAAAAATGCGACTGCCCCAAATCACATGAGATTAGGTTTTCAGGAATCGTGCCTGAGTGTAAACCAATCACCATAGAAGATCAACAGACAAGGTTGATGTAATTTTCCACTTACAGAGTTAGTAAGCGTGAGGTTACCTACACTTACTTCTTTAGGAAAAAATGCCTTGATGGGCACCTTGACAGCAGCCTATACTGACATAACTATCTTGTCAGCGTCTTCAATAACTAAATCTATGCGAACACTCTCACCTCTGTTGTTTACGATTGCTCTTGGTTTGCCTGCAGCGAGTTTAAGCGCTGCGACTATCAATATCGGGTACGTTGAATTCAGCAGTACCGCATCCGGCGTAAATGCATTTTCCATATACAATCTGACCGGCAGCTTTTTTCTTCCGCCCGATTTCGACGTCGCTTCTTCTCTGAATCTCGCGAACGCGGTCCTTACACTGACTTCCGGACAGGTCGTACAGAACATTGCGCTGGGTACTTTGCAACCCGGACCCTTTACCAGCGCTGCACTGGAATTTTCCGATAGCACGATCTTCACTGCGGCAACGCTGAATGCCACGCTTCCGGCAAGTTTTCTTTCTTCCACCGGGACGTTCGTTCTGGACAGCACCCAGTTGTCTGCCACTTTCGAGCCTGACGTAAACACGAATCCTTTTGCGATCTTTTCCGTTACCGGAACCTATACAACTTCCGCGGTTCCTGAGCCTGCCACAGCCCAGCTTTTTGGAGCAAGCCTGATCATCGTTGTTGCTCTGGCCGGACTGAGGAGACAAGAGAGCCACTAGTTCCGAGATACTCCTGGTACTTTTGCCAGGCGGTCACACCAACAATTCTGCCCAAGGTTCGACCGCGCATATCGCCTTCTTCAAAGTGAATCCCGCCCACCCGGCGGGAAAATCCCGCCTGGTCGGCGGCTTCGGAAAAGCTCGCCCAATGCAGAGTTGTCGCCACTCGTGGTGACACTTTTGGATCCATGCGGGAAGAGCCCGGCTCGAAAACTATCTTCTTGACGAACTTGTCGCTTCCTGTGAAACGCATCAGCACTTCCGCGCTGGCCGCACTGAACGTGCTGTGACCGGAAACGTATTCTGAGAATGGTGGAGTAATCGTGAGGTAAGGCTGCCAGTCCTCACCACTAATCGTTGCGACACCTTTGCCGGGTCCGGCCCAGCCCAGAATTCTTTGTCCCCGGAACAGGGATCGGATCGCAGTAACGGGACGCACACAGTCGTACACTACTTTGGAATCCCACGCTGCGATACCCCCGTCGAAAGCTGCTCCGGTAAGGACGAAAAACATCCTGACATCTTCATCCAGCGTGTGGCTATCGCGGATCGATATCTCGTGAGCGAAGCGGTTCCAGTGACCCGGAGGCGTTTCGGTTCCGGCGCCATCCTCCCAGAACTCCGCGATCATCTGAGTGCGGTCGTCCAGCTGAGCGGACAACTGGCGTATCTCGTTTACACGTTCGCCGAAAAGGCTGGTGTCTGCCCCTGGCGGAGGCCCTGGACGGAACTGGGACCCGGTGAGGAGGGCAAAAGGAATGACCCGACCCCAATGAGGCACGAGGAAAGTCTGCACCTTCTTGTTAGGCAGTGTCAGTGGTTGCCAGTGTCCGATATCGGTCACAGAATCCGGGCTATTCACCGGACGATAATTTGTGTAATCGGAGTATGGCCCCCCGCCGAGATTGCCCAGCTGGTTCGATCCATCAGCATGCCGGAATTCCAGGACCGCAGCTGCCGCCGTGTTTCCTATCCCGGACGGATTGACGAAGTTGGCATCCTGGAAAGCGGGATCGAACCCCAGGCTTCGCATGAGCTCATCGAACTCCTGCTTCTGCATTGGGTACAGATCCAGCAGAACACGATAGGCAGCAAAACTGATCGCCTGAACCTTGTTCTCCTGAGTCCGTAACGGCTCGGACTGGCGGAGTCGGCCGCCCAGGCGGGTACCATTCGCGTTGGCATCGTAAGCTGCCCAGGCATCAAACATTGCAGTATGGGCCATAGCCAGCGCGCGGGAAGCCAGCGGTGGGGGAGTGGAGGTCGCCCTGATGGTTTTCAGAATGACGTCGTTCCACCGCAGCACAGCATTCTGCGCAGCACACACAGGCGGACCAGCCGCCAGAAACACCAGCAGCGCCGGCACAAGGCTTAAGTGGGAAGGCATTCTGCAGAACTTCACGGGGGTATTCATGACCGAAACCTCCTTAGAAAGCGAAACTGAGTCATGGCTGCACGCCCCGACTCAGGCGGTTGCGCACAGAATCCGTTTTTCATTAGAAACTCCGGCAGAGTACGATCTCACAAGTTCATCCAGAATCCCCGGGATGTCGTATTCCATTTTCCAGTTGGGAAAGTGCGCTTGCACTTTCGTCAGGTCGGTGTAGTAGCAGATGTGGTCGCCACGCCGGTTCCGCTCATCGTAAGAAAAGTCCAGAGGGTATCCAAGGTCGGCCAGCATCCCGACCGTTTCCAGCACAGACACGCTATTGCTTCGACCACCGCCGATGTTATAGACCTCCCCGCATCGGGGGTTGTGGAAGAAAGCGAGTAAGAGACGACTTACATCCAGTGAATGGATCTGGTCCCGAACTTGTTTTCCTTTGTAACCATAAACTGTGTAAGGTAAGCCCCGGACGGCACACATGACAATGTAGGCGAAGAATCCGTGTAACTGCACTGCGGCGTGTTGAGGGCCCGTCAAACATCCACCGCGAAAGATACCGACGGGCATCTGGAAGTAGCGGCCAAATTCCTGACACATGATGTCTGCGGCCAGCTTGGACGCTCCGAAAACGGAGTGCAGACTGTCATCGATCGACATGCTTTCATCAATGCCCGCGAGGTCCCCGGCGAAATCGTAACGCTTTTCGGTCTCGACCAGAGGCAGGGAATTCGGCCGGTCTCCATAAACCTTGTTCGTGCTGGTAAAGCAGAAAGGAGTCGCAGGGCAGTAGTCTCTTGCCGCCACAAGGAGGTTCAGAGTACCTACAGCATTGACGTCAAAATCCTCGTACGGAATCGAAGCTGCTCTGTCATGAGAAGGCTGCGCCGCGGTATGAATTACAAAGTCAGGCCGTTCGCTTTGAAAGAGACTTGAGATTGCCTGACGATCGCGAATATCCAGGTTGAGATGGCGATAGCCTGGCAAGGTTTGCACCAGGTCGGCAACGACGGGTCGTGTTGTCCCCTGCGCTCCGAAGAACAGGGCTCGCATGTCGTTGTCGACCCCAATAACCTCCCAGCCCGCTGCGCACAGCATACGTGTGCATTCCGAGCCGATGAGACCGCCTGATCCAGTGACAATGGCCTTCATGCTTTCGAAGTGACTCCTTCGGCGGGGAAACAGATTTGCATTGGAATCGAAGACATTCGTCCACCTTAAATACAAACACCGTCGACACAGGCGCAGTTGGAGACACAGCCCTGCGGAGGCGGAGGTGCAATGGGACCGTGCCATCCGGACTTGGGGATGCCGAAGCCAGGATCGGACACGATGATGGAACCATTAAGACTGACGCGTGCTGTGCCGACGGTGACGAACTGCTCAAGATCATGGTCAAACGATGTGACCTCGATCACCGTCCCTGGTGCGAGTCCTTCGGTGTTGGGAAACTCAACTCTTATCGGAGGGTTAAACGCTACGTTTGCCGGCTGCAGCGTTCCAAAGACCCTTGGTGCGGCACCATTCGGCGGAGGCATGGGTACTTTATCGGAAGCCACCTGAGAGAGCGAGAGCCGTCCGGTTTTCGATCCGTCCGGGAATGTTGCCGAACGGGCAAACACGGTGAACCGGTAACCAGGGAGACCCTTCATTGTAAGGACGACGTCGGTGTCACCACCGACGATTCTGGAATTTTCGGTATCCAGTGGAGGCAGCTCGATGGCGCCCGTCATCGGAGAATTATCCTGGCCAACCAGCGTCACCATGTGGTAAGCAAGAAACGGAAAAACCTCAGGCCTCGTGCTGGTGCTTCCATCCACGATCAGAGCAATTGTTCCGACGGGTGCACCCGTGATCGTGAAACGGCCCTGCGCATCGGTGACTGCAGACAACGTGGTTCCAACGATCTTGGCGGTAGCCCGGGGAATCGCGCGTTTGCCGTTGTCCAGAACAAGACCGCTTACCCGCGTGGACTGCGTTTCGCCGGGCAATACGGAGGACGCAAAGAACGTCACCAGATTCTGCCAGTCCATCTCGCGGAACTGCGCATTGACGACGTTTGTGTTGCTACCGACATTGGGCCCGAGTGTCAGGATGGCCGATACCTTCCCGTCCTGATCGGTGTTTTTTGTGATCACATTCAGGCCGTTCTCGAACGTGCCGGCACCTTCACGAATCAGGAACAGAATTGGCGCTCCAGGCACGGCATTGCCGCCTGCATCTGACAGGATCGTCACCAGAGGTCTCGGCAGAGGCCGGCCTACGATGCCCCTCTGCCCATCTCCACCAACCTGGGAAATCATGACAGCGGGCCCATGGGTAGCGGACGCGCAGAACAGAACCTCCCCACTGAACCCGGGAGAGGTCACAGCGATCTGGTTATTGCCCACGCCAACCCGCATCCCGACTCCAAAGCCGATACGGGCCAGACCCTTGTCGTCGGTCTTAACGGCGACCGAACGTGCGGCGATTCCATTCAGCGGGAGCAAAGTTCCCTCACCGCGGCGGACCGCGAAGGTCACTGTCTGGTCCGGCAAAGGATTTCCGTTGGCTTCCAGAACGACTACAGTGAGGGGCTCTCCGAGAGGTTCCCCGATAATCGCAGACTGGTTGTTTCCGGACACGATCTGGATTTTCTGCTGACTGGCGGAATCTCCGACTGTCACCTTTATTCGCCGGCGGCTTTCATTGCCCGCCCGATCGCGAGCGACTGCTTCGAGAACGTTGGCACCTTTTACCAGCAGGAGCTCGGGGACCGAGAACGATCGATTTGAGATTTGCGCCGCCACACCGTTGACGGTGACCGAAGCCTGTCCCTGATTGACGGTGCCACTCACGATGTCGTTGATCAGACCGGTGACCATGACCGTCGACTCGAGGAGCGTAGCGCCATCGCTTGGCGCGTCGATGAATACAGTTGGAGGAGTGGTATCTCTGGTGACGCTGACGCTGGCGGTACCCACCACGCCGGCCCGGCTTCTGGCCGTAGCGGTGATCAGATTGACTCCCTCAATCAGAGGTACTGTCGCGGAAAAGGTAGACCCACTGACGGTGCCTGTGACCCCGTTGACGGTGACAGTAGATTGAGGGTCATCCACTCTGCCTGTCACCGATACAGAGGATGCCGTGAACAAAGTCAGGGGAGTTGGTGAGGCCAGGGTGATCAGAGGAGGAGCAGACTTGGCAACAACAGTAAATGCATCTGCCTTCGTCAGTATTGTTGATCCGATTTTTACCTGAACAGCCCGCTTCCCAGGGGCAGCTGTTTCGCCTACGACGACCAGAGCCGTGGCGCTCCGTCCATTAAGAACGGAGGCAGGCCCAAACGTTCCGGCAGGAAATCCTCCTACAGCTATCCCGGGCCCATAGTTGAACTGCGTAGAATCCGGCAGGTAGTTGATGCCTTCGACATTGACGAGTGCGAGAACGCTCTGGCCCTGCTCGAAAGAATCGGGATTCAACACCGTCACGGTCGGGGTAGCTCCGACCGTGAAGCCGGAGACGAGTTCGGCGCGTTCCGATCCAGTGGCGACTACGACGATGCGGCCTCCGATGTTCGTATTTGCGGCTACTGCCAGTTGCAGCGTGAGCGATGTTTTACTCTTCACGGAAACAGAAGTGACGGTAATTCCGGCTCCCAGTTCCACCTGGGTAGAGCCTTGCAAAAAGTTGGTGAACTGACCGGTAAGCGTTGCCGTCAGAGTTTCGCCCAGCCTGGCACTGCTGGGTTCCAGCGAAAACAGTGATGGATTTCCGGCCAGTACGGAGAAGCCATTGACCAAAGTGGCTCGCTCCGCGTTGGTAATGACGGTGACTGTGCGCGCACCGACCTCGGCCAGTGGACTGATCCTGATCTGCGCCGTCGCTGTTGTTGGCGTGGTGACGGTAACAGGTCCGGGAACACCCGGAGCCGCACCGTTCACCGAAATCCCGGCGCCGAAGCTTGCCTGAGTCACCCCTGGAATGAAGTTACTGAACCGGCCGGTAATGAGTACAGTCCCTATCTGGCCCGCGGTTCGGCCAACCGGATCGAGAGAGATAGCAGCAGCGGGGACGAGACTGAAAGTCGCCCTGTTCTGGCTTCTGAAGATATTGCCGGTACCGGTTGTCCCGGCCACTGCAAGCTGGTACTGCACGGATGCGGTAACGTTCAACTCGGGCAGTTTGAAACTGAACCGCTGCCCTGCCGCGCCAGCAGGCATAACGGAGGTGGCAGGGACAGAAACGGTCAAACCCGTTCCGGCGATCACAGGCTGAATGGTTCCCGTCACCTGGGCGGCGGCAATCGGACCGGAAGGTACGTTCAGTGCCGTCACCGATATGGTGGTTCCGGCACTGGCGACCATGGGATTTGTTGCTGAGGATAATGTGATGTTGGTCTGGCTGCCGGTGACGGTGAAGCCACTTGCAAGGGTCACAGTTCCCGTGCCTGTCCGGACCGTTACAGCGCGCACACCAGTAGCTGTTGAGGCTATTGTCAGCTGGGCTAGTGCGGTGGTAGGTCCGGTTACAGTGACCGAACCGAACGCCCCCGCAGCGCCACC
>JACMLA010000582.1 GCA_014379815.1 Bryobacteraceae bacterium
GAGCTATGGATCGGTTCCCTGCCGATAGGGGGCGTGGATGGGACCCTCGAAAAGCGATTCACAAAGCTTCCTCTCGCAAGCCGCATTCACGCCAAGACGGGAAGTCTGAGTCATGTCAGCGCTCTATCCGGGTATGCTTTGCGGGAAGATGGCCGGGCGCTGGCGTTTTCCATTCTCGTCAACAACTACAACACCAGCGCTTCTTCCATTCGTTCCGTGATGGAGAGCATCGCGCTTTCGCTTCTTCAGTAGGCTGTCCGGTTTCGGACACGCTGTTGCACAGACAAACATGTCTATTAAGCAGCAACGGGCTAAATACGACTATTTAGGACGGACGATCACTTGCAGCCTGATTACCAAAGCATATGAGTACGTTAGGTCAGGACCTTCGCTTCGCGTTTCGCACACTGGCTAAAAGCCCGGTGTTTACCAGCGTCGCTGTGTTGTCGCTGGCACTTGGTATCGGTGTGAATACCGCTCTGTTCAGTTTCATAGACCGCCTTCTACTGCGCTCGCTGCCTGTGCAGGATCCACAATTGTTGATGATTCTCGATAGCCCTGGCTCAAAAATGGGCAGAGTCGTCAACAATCAGACGTTTTCCTACCGCACGTACAAGGAGCTCCGGGATCATAACGATGTCTTTTCCGGCGTCATGGGCCGCTTTGAAACTGGCGTCAGCCTGAACTGGAACAACACAACAGAGCTCGCGCAAGGTGAGCTGGTGACGGGGAACTACTTCGAAGTATTAGGACTTCAGCCGCACCTCGGACGGTTTTTCGATCGCAGCGAAGACAAGGTTCGAGGAACCAGTCAGGTTGTCGTACTCGGTCACGGCTACTGGCGCAGACGGTTCGGCGCAGACCCTGCGATTGTTGGCGCAAAGATTCTGGTCAACGGTCAGCCGTTCGAAGTCATCGGAATCGCGCCTCCCCGATTTGAAGGTGTTCTGGTCGGGCAGCAAGTAGAAGTGTTTGTGCCCATGAGTATGAAAGCGCAGATCACTCCCACCTGGGATGGTCTTGACGACTGGAGATCCTACTTTGTAAACGTGTTTGGCCGCTTAAAGCCTGGCATCACACGTGAGCAGGCCCAGAGCCGGCTCGAACCGCTCTATGCACGTATTCTGCATATGGATGTAGATACTCTGGCGGCGGACTTTCCGGAGCGCCTAAGGAAAAGAATTCTGGAAGGCAAGCTAACGGTGGAACCAGGTTTTCAGGGCCGATCAGACTTGCGAACTCAGGCAAGCCAGCCTCTGCTGGTGCTGATGGCAATGGTGGGTCTGGTGCTTCTGATAGCGTGTGCGAACCTTGCGAATCTGCTGATTGCACGTGCCGCAGCCCGCCAGAAAGAGATCGCGATACGTCTGTCTCTTGGGGCTTCCAGGATGCATCTGATCCGACAACTTTTTACGGAGAGTGCTGTGATTGCAGTTGCTGGTGGAGCGCTGGGCGTTCTGGTAGCGATTTGGGCGGGTGATCTGCTCGCTGGGTTTAGCGGCAACTCTGGGCCGGGTGCGACCGACTGGTCCATGCCAGACAACCGCATACTTGCCTTCAACTTTGCGCTATCAGGGTTGACGGCGCTGTTGTTCGGCTTGATTCCTGCCTGGAAGGCGACGCACCCAGGTGTTGCCACGACGCTGAAGGAACAGGCCGGCTCCGTATCCTCCGCAGCTGGGGATGTGCACCTCCGCAAGGGGCTTGTCATCGCCCAAATCGCACTCTCCCTTTTGCTGCTGTTCGGCGCTACCCTGTTCTCGCGGAGTTTACAAAATCTCCGCACTCTGGATCCCGGTTTCTCTACCGAAAACGTAATCACGTTCACAATCGACCCGTCCCTTGGCGGCTACAAGGGTACTTCTGCCCGGAGCGCGCTGGATCAGGTAAGGCGCAATCTGGCATCGGTTCCTGGAATTCGGGCGGTCACGTTAACCAATAATGCTCTGATTAAAGGGGACACACAGAGCGCGTCGGTAAACATCGCGGGCCGTGAGCGAAAGGAGGGCGAGAATGCCGTGAGCCCTGACTTCGCGGAAATCGGACCTGGTTTTTTTCAGGCAATGGGGACGCGCTTGCTTTCAGGACGCGAGTTTGACGAGCGGGATGCGGGCAGCGGGCAGAAAGTCGCGATCGTAAACTCTTCTTTCGTAAAAAGACACTTTCCAAACGAGAATCCGCTGGGGCGGTTGATTGGCATGGGGAGAGGCACACCAGACCATGTCATCGTCGGCGTAGTGGCAGACCAGCGGCAACGCAATTTAAGGGACGACGTCAGGGCGACCTACTACTATCCGTTTCTCCAGGATGACAATCCCGGATCATTCACGTATTACGTCCGGGGTGATGGAAACACCGATTCACTTGCCACGACAATACGACGCGAAGTCACCAGGATTTCTTCAGCAATTCCCCTTTACGAAATGCACAGCATGGATGCCCAGGTAGATCGAATTCTCAACCTCGAGAGAGCTGTGGCCACAATGTCTGGCTTCTTCGGACTGCTCGCGGCGACTCTTGCTGCGATCGGGCTGTATGGGGTAATGGCCTACTCAGTAACGCGGCGAACCAGGGAGATAGGAATTCGGATGGCCCTTGGTGCCGAGAGAGACTCTGTGCTGTGGCTGGTTCTTAAAGAGGTGGTTGTGATGACCTCGTTCGGCATCGGAATCGGTCTGCCGGCAGCTTTATTACTGAGTCGTTATGTGCAGAGCCAGTTGTTTGGGTTGACTGCAACAGACCCTTTGACCGCTACGATTGCAGTAGCAGCCATGATTACCGTGGCTCTGGTCGCAGGTCTGTTGCCCGCCAGTCGCGCTGCTTCGCTGGATCCTATCCGGGCGCTGCGATACGAATGAGGCAGAGCATCGCCGCTACATATACTGGAGGCAATGCGTAGCCTTTTTCTCTTTCTGCTACCCGCCTTGTTGCCCACGTTATTGCGCGGATGGCAGGCCACTCCCGTTGCTCCCGTTTCGCTGCCGGAAGGCTTCCGAGTTGAACAAAACATTGCATACAGCCAGCATCCACAAACGGTGCTGGACGTATACAACCCCCCATCTCAGCAAGCAGCAAAGAAGCGCTGCGGGGTTCTGAATATTCACGGGGGAGGCTGGGTCAATGGAAGCAAGGAAGCTGTCGTGGAACGCAATGTTCTGCCGTGGCTGAAAAAAGGCTGTGTTGTCGCCAATGTGGAATACCGGTTAGCAGCGGTCGCAACAGCACCGGCAGCGGTCGAAGATGTCCTGCGAGCTGCGGAGTGGTTTTCAAAAAATGCCAAAAAGTATGGCGTCGACAATGACCGGATCATCGCCAGCGGTACTTCAGCAGGTGGTCACCTTGCGTTGATGACCGGGCTGACATCGAAGGCAGCCGGCTTCGGTCCAACTGGCAAGATTGCCGCAGTCATCAATTTTTACGGCATCACAGATGTCGAAGACCAGCTCGGGGGCGACAATCAGAGGCAGTATGCCGTGACGTGGGTTCCCCAATCGGAAGGTCGTATGGAACTGGCGCGTCGTGTGTCTCCCATGACGTGGGTTCGGAAAGACATGCCGCCCGTTCTGACGATTCATGGAACCATCGATCCCACTGTGCCTTATGAACATGGAGTGCGATTGACGAAGGCGTTGCGGGACGCAGGTGCGGACGCCGAAATGATCAGCGTCAACGATGGCGAACACGGACGGCCTTTGGAAAAGTTTGATGCAGTCTGGCCGCAAATATTTGAGTTCCTGACGCGACGTGGGTTCTTAAAGGATCGCTAGGCGATGCTGAAGATCGGCTCGGTCCGCTGGAAGGGCCGATGCAGCAGACACTCAGGCTATTACCCGGAGCTCGATGGCCGGGCAGGTATCAAAGGCGGGTGTCGCCGCTGCGAGATGCTGTTTGAAATCTGGGATCACCATCAGAACATGGTTCGCCTCATGCGTGAGTTCGGTTTGCCGAAAGAGACCGGTGGGGATTTAGCCCCGGTTGAAGAACGCCAGCTGTCGCTACTTGACTGAGATCAAAGAGAGTCACAATATGTCTGTCTATCAGGAGCGGGGGGAAGAACTGGAGCGTTACGAAACCCAGATGGGCGTGGCGCGCGGGCGTCTTGCGGTTGCGATGGACGTGCTCACTGACGCGCTGATTCTTGTGGGACAGCACGGGGTCTACTGCCAGAGTGCGAGGCAGCCAGGCAAGCCTGCTATGGATGTTCAGCTCATCCTGAAAAGCCTGAATGATGCCAAGGAGCTGGTGTCAGACGTTATGCAGGAGATCAAGACCCGGCACTGAATTACTGAACGAAGCCAATGCTCCGCAGAGTAGATTCCGGCTCATTCCCGTCGAATTGAAGCATCGATTGCTTTTGACGGCCGTGCTCGATCGCGACCGCGAAGGGTCCGTTGGTAAACGGAAAGGCCTGTTTCAACTTCTCCAGATCGGATGCAGTCTTCATCTTGCCCTGTAGCCCCGTGTCTTCGAGAAAGAACTTAACGAACTGAGGGTTTACTGTAGGCTGACCGATCAGGACGACTCCGGACGACCACTTATACTTCGCCATCTTTTTGGCGGCATCGAGGCAATGCGCGCA
>JACMLA010000583.1 GCA_014379815.1 Bryobacteraceae bacterium
TGCCGCAGGTCGGGCTCGTAACCGAAGGGTAGATATTACGATCCTGAACGGCAAATCCATCGGACAAGAGCCGCAGACCGGAAAGAAGAGCGTCGAAGCTAAGCACACGCCGTGAGCACTAGCGGTTCACGGCGAACTTCGAGGCTTCGGACACGCGCCAGCAGGGTGGTTCGTTTCATGCGGAGGAGTTCCGCCGCACGAGCCTTGTTTCCGTTGGTAACCGCCAGCGCTTGTTGAATCAGCGACCATTCGAGTCGGCTTACCGTTTCCTCGAAGTCCAGCCCATCCTTTGGGAGAAGGACATCGGAATCGGGACGCGCCTGCGCGAGGCCGGAGCTTTGCAGAATCCGGAAGTCAGTCATATCCAGCAGTTCACGCTCTCCACTAAGAACAATGGCCATTTCTACCGCATGCTCCAGTTGCCGCACGTTTCCAGGCCAGTGGTAAGCTTTCAGCCGCTCGACAGCACCCGTCGTCACTCGCTTGACCGGTACACCTTCCGCCGAGCAGATCTTGGTCAGAAAGTGCAGGACCAATGCAGGGATATCGGATCTCCGGTCCCGCAGAGCAGGCACATGCAATGGAACAACATTGAGGCGGTAATACAAGTCTTCCCGAAACGTTCGTTGCTGTACTGCAGACTGAAGGTCTGCGTTGGTTGCGGCAATCACACGCAGATTCAGGCGAACCGTTTCGCTTCCCCCAAGCCTCTGAATCTCACGCTCCTGCAAAACGCGCAGCAACTTGGCCTGGAGTTCCACCGGGAGGTCGCCGATCTCGTCAAGGAAGATCGTACCGCCATTTGCTTGCTCGAACTTTCCCGCATGACTGTGGGCAGCTCCGGTAAAAGCGCCTTTGACATACCCAAACAATTCGGATTCCATCAGGTTTGCAGGGATAGCACTGCAGTTGACTGCCACGAATGGCAGGTGCGCCCGTCCGCCGGCCGCATGCAGCGCACGCGCTATCACTTCTTTACCGGTCCCCGTCTCGCCCGTGATCAGAACGCTCGATCGCCTCGCAGCGACCAACCGGACTACGTCCAGCATCCGCAGAATGCTGTCGCTGTCGCCCACGATCGTGTTGCGCCAGGGTTCGTTCCGGTCTGCAGGCTTTCCCTGACCGCGAGTTTCGCGCTGCGCTTCTGCAGCCTGATCAAGCACCGAGTGAATCCGATCTACTGAGGCGTCTCCACTCCATACATGATGGGCCCCAAGGCGTATGAGGCGGATGACATCATCCGTGGTCGCCCGGTCGCAATCGAAGACCACCGGCAGATTGCGATCGTTTCTCCGAATCTCCAGCAGAATATCGTCAGTCCGGTCAGAAGGGGTGGCGCACGAGATCACAACCACATTACACGTCGCATTCCTGACAAAAAGGAGAAGTTCCGGTACAGACTTCACCTCAATCAGATGAAGGTCCCGACGGCTCTCGGCAATGGCTCGGATTCCATTGCCTTCTCCTCCAAAGTTAATGCAAAGCACGGTCATCCTTTGGCTCGCTCCCTGCGGCAGAAATTTATCTGCAAGTGTCGAAAAGCTGACTGAAACCAAATAGTGTCACGTGCCACCAAAACTTCTCCGGGTACATCTTGTCCATCTTCACAACAGTTTGCGACCCAAACCCAGATAGGGCACCGGCGTGCTCCTGTCGCTGCAGGAGATTCCTTTGATCACTAATATCCAGAAATCCGCCGTCATCCCGGCTGCACAGGCGACAAGCGCCGCCGCCAAGCCGTCGACTGCAACGGCGAGCACCTTCGATCAACAGCTGTCGCAAGCGTTGTCGGAGTCGTTACAGCGGCTCGGCGTTCGTCCGGGCGAAATCAACATCAGCATCAAAACTGGCGCAGGTTCACTCAGTTCGAGACAGATTGTAATCACCTACAACGGCGCGGACACACCTTCCACCTCCACGACCGCTTCCCCCACCGCGACCACACCTGGGTCCTTGACCGACGCCATTACAACGGTGCTGCCCGCGGCCCCTGCCGAACCTCGTCTGAATCCGTTCAACATGCTCGCCACACCTGGCAAGTCCTGGGCTGAGACTCACCCTAATGAGGTTACTGAGACTGCCTGGTGCCCCACCGATGGCCCCAGAGACTCGCGTGATTCCATCCCAACAGGTGGAGGTAAGGTCACCGCCACCGGCTCCCCGGACATTCAGATCAACGCTGCAGCAGCACGGAATCAGTACAATTACACCGGAGCCGCGGCCTACAACCCGTACTTCACGAATCCCGGCAATCCGCTACGCGACGGCTACGTACTCGGCTTTGGTAACTGGTTCGAAGACGCTCAGATTATGGGCTCGAAGAATGGTCCAACGGCCGCCAATAAGATCCTGTACGCCTCTGAGGAAGGAGGAAAAGAAGCATTACGCCTCGTTCAGCAGCAGATCCCAGGAGCTGAGCTGGTCCAGCAGACATGGGGAGGCGGTCCTTTCATGGCAAACAAACCGATGTACCTCGTCAAGCTTCCTGACGGCGGCCTGATGAACGCTGGCGGTATTCTGTCAACTTACTACACCGGCGGTATGGGCGTGATGACGTCAGCCGACGCAGACCTCGCAAAAATGATCGGTTCTAATGTCTCAGCCAGCTAACGTTTCATTTCGGAACACTTTGCTGAGAGATTCCAAACCCTCCCGTCACTAGAGATTTGCGATGCCAAATCTCCGCCCAGTAATCGAGGCATGGCCCAAA
>JACMLA010000584.1 GCA_014379815.1 Bryobacteraceae bacterium
CAGTTTAAATCCACCGTAAGAATTGTGCCGGTAAGAGTCAGAGTGACGAAACCAGTAGCAGGGGAGGCATTTGGATTCGGCCGTTCCTGCAAACCGTCAAGAAAACCCTGGTAAGTTGTAGCGCCGGCGGGTGCGCCGAGGAGGAGGGCACCTGCCAAAAGAGTTAGAAGCCGTAAGTGTTTCATGTTTGGCCATTCTAAAACGAAAACCTTCCCGGAGGAGCGGCCGCTAAAAACTTTTACAACCTGGCAGCAATAGTGGCCGCTTGAGTCTACTCATCACGAAGTGCCGTCATTGGGTCCATCCCTGCCGCCCGACGCGCCGGTGCATAGCTCGCCGCCAAAGCTACGGTGGCAAGCAGCGCCATAGCGGCAACGAGTGTGCCGGGGTCGTTTGGCTTCAGTCCGAAAAGCAGCGTAGACGCGGCGGTGGCGGCCCAGATCGACAGGACGGCCCCGACTGCGAGGCCAACCGCCAGCAACAGGGCGGCTTCGCGGAGGACCAGCCGGACCACGCTGCCGCGATCGGCTCCGAGCGCCATCCGTACACCGATCTCGTTCCGCCTCCGGGCCACCATATATGCGATGACTCCGTACAGCCCCAGCGTGGCCAGCAGCGCCGCCAGAAATCCAAAGCCTCCTGAAAGTGTTGCCATCAACTGTTCTCGAAGTACGGACTCTTTCAGTTGCTGCGAAAGAAATCGAAACTCGACGCCAATCCCCGGGGAGACTTCGGCAACCGCAGCTTTCACGTGACTCATCAGACTGCCGGCGCCTCCGGCGGTTCGCAGGACGTAGGTGGCTCCGGCTCCAGGTTCTTCGTCCTCCGCGACCGGGAAGAATCCGACCGGCATGAAGTCCTCACGCAACTCGTAATACTTGGTGTTCTTCACGAGTCCGACAATTTGATACAACTTTTCGGGCTTTCCGGCTTCTGCTTCGAGATTGAAAGAGCGGCCAACCGGATTTGCACCATTGAAAAACTTCTTAGCAAAGACTTCGTTGACGATGGCAACTTTCGGAGAAGAGGCATTGTCCCGATCAGTGAAATCGCGTCCGGCCAGCAATGGAGTGCCCAGTGTCTTAAAGTAGCCGGGACCTACCCGATTGAATTGGGACTCCTTTCCACTGGTTGCCGCCACGCTGCCATCAGGCCCGATGCTGTTGTTCCAGCCGCTGTTGCTAACGGGTGTGAAAAATACCTGCGCGGCTGAAACGACACCGGGCCGGGCAGTAAGTTTTCTCAAGAGCTCCTGGTGCACCACACGAATACGCTCCGTACCATACTTCTGTGTAGAAAGATCGAGCTGGACTGCGAGTACGCCCTCAGCTTGAAATCCGGCATCGGTAGTCATCAGATTTCGAAAGCTGCCCGTGAAGAGCAACGCCCCGACGAGAAGAACCAGTGATAAGGCGACCTGTGTCGCTACCAGAACGCGGCGGAGTCCGAATCGCTCTCGTCCCGCCGTTGTACCTCGGCCGCCCGCTCGCATGGCGGATGCAGGTGTGATCTGTGTGGCTCGCAAGGCAGGCAGAAGTCCGAAGAGGACACACGTGAATACGGCGAGCAACGATGTGAAGCCAAGGACACGGAAGTCGATTCCAAGGCCGACGAACAGCGGACTATTCGCGGTAGTGAGGAAAGCCACAAGTCCACGACTTAAAACCTGAGCCAGACCGGCACCGAGCACAGCTC
>JACMLA010000585.1 GCA_014379815.1 Bryobacteraceae bacterium
AACCAGTTGCCAACCTGCAAGCGGGAGCCTCCACAGTTGCCGGTGATGACTGTGGTCACACCATCGAGGAGATAGTTGTCGCCGCGTGGGACTTTTTCGATCCCGCCCTCGATGTGCGTATGAACATCAATGAAGCCAGGCGCGAGTACACGATTGGCTGCGTCGATCTCGCGGTAGCCCACAGCTCCCGTCAGGCGTCCGATCGCAGCTATCTTTCCGTCGCGCACCGCAACATCTGCCCGATACCACGGATTGCCGCTTCCATCTACTACGCGAGCATTGCGGATGAGTAAGTCGAACGTCTCGGCGCTGAGGAACGGAGTTGCGGACGCAATTGCAATAACAACTGCCAGAACACGACGCATGCGTGAGATTGTCGCACGCGCCACACGTGAAATTAGTCGCAGAAAAAGCTTAACGCTCGCGCAATATAAGACTTCATCTCCGGGCGAGGAACTACCGCATCGAGAAAGCCGTGCTGCAGAAGAAACTCACTTTTTTGAAAGCCCTGCGGCAGCTTCTGCCGTATCGTTTGCTCAATCACGCGGGGACCAGCGAAACCTATCAGGGCTCCTGGCTCTGCGATGTTCAGGTCGCCCAGCATGGCAAAGCTGGCGGTGACTCCACCTGTTGTCGGATCGGTGAGTACGCTGATGAAAGGCAGACGGGCCTCGTCGAGTCTCATCAGAGCTGCCGAAATTTTTGCCATTTGCATCAGGCTGACCGCACCTTCCTGCATACGCGCTCCGCCAGAAGCGGAGACAATTACTACGGGGCAGCGTTCCTGAAGAGCGCGCTCGATACACCGTGTGATTTTCTCTCCGACCACCGCGCCCATACTTCCACCGATGAATTGAAGCTCGAGTGCAGAGACTTGTACACGGCGCCCTTCCAGCGTACCTGCCGCAGAAAGAACGGCATCCCCGGTCGCCAGCTTCTCACGCATTGCCAGTAACCGGTCCACATAAGGACGGTTGTCCACAAACAGCAGAGGATCGGTCGACACCATCTGGGTGTCGAACAGCTCAATATTTCCGTCATCCAGCAGATAACCCAGACGTGTGTAGGCGTCGACCCGGAAATGGAAGCCGCACTTGGGACAGATCTGCATGGATTCGTCGAGCGCTTTGCGCCAGATGATTTGATCGCAGCCTTCACACTTGGTCCACAGGCCTTCGGTCAGGATATGCTTCTGCCCGTCGTCGAGTGCAGGGGTGGTAACTGACGGCTTATCGCGCTTCCACCATGTCATGGTTCAGCGTCCAGGTTAGCATGCGCGTGACTTACTGGCCTGTAAACGAAAGTCACAAGTCCGGCGTCTAAGGTAGGGTAAGCTCTTCAACAGGAGGGCACGGACACTATGAAGTCGCTACTCTACGTTCTTTCCACCGTTGCTATGACAGCTTTGGCCTGGGCTCAGGGGACCAATGCAGCAGCGCTGAATCCGGTTCGGCCATTCCCTGTCGCCCCGAACACTCCGAGGTTTGGCAACATTCTGTATCCGGGCGGGACTCCCTCCTTTCCCACGCAGTTGGGGAACAGCATTAGCGGAACGGTGCCCGGCTATGGCGGAGTTCCCGCTGGCCGGCCCGGCAATGGTGGCGGTAGAGGCGGCGGGTATGGTGGAGGTCATGGCGGCGGCTATGGCGGCCGGGGCAGAACAGTGGTCGTTCCCTACGCGATTCCTGTTTATGGCGGCTACGGCGGAGTCTACGGAGGCGGCTATGGCGGGGGCTACTACGATGCTCCACCCACACAATCTCCGACGAATGTCACCGTCGTCGTTCCTCAGCAGCCCGCTCCTTCGGTGATCATCAACCAGACGTTTGCCAGCGGTGAGCCTGCCTTGCGCACCGAGATTCGTGAGTACTCCGCGACCTCGACCCCTGATGGTCCAGACAGCGGAGGTGTCCGGATTTATGAAGCTCCGAAGCGCCGTTCCGAGGCTTCTTCCACGCCTCCTGCCGAAGAAAGGAAGTCTGCTGCGCCAGCTCCAACTTATGTCCGCGATGACAAGCCGACCATCTATCTCATCGCCATGAAGGACTCCTCCGTCCGTCAGGCAATCGGGTACTGGATCGAGCGGGATCAAACCACGCTGGCCTTTGTTACGCCGCAAGCAAGCATTACCCGGGTCAGCCTAAATGAGGTGGATCGGGAGATGTCCGTGCAGTTGAATGCCGAGCGCAAGCTGGACTTCGAACTAACGTCACGCTAGAACTTTACTTCCTCCACGGAAAAGGCCTGCGTTAACATAGGCCTCATAATGGGGAAGGTCTTTTTCCGCAGTGTCGTGCTCCTGCTGTGTGTTTGTAGCGTACTACCCGGTCAGGGAACTACGTCCCGGCTAACTGGTTCCGTTGTTGATTCGACTGGCGCGTCTGTCGCCGGTGCCAACGTCCTGCTCAGGAACGAAGGCACAAATTCCACCCTGAAGACGGTAACCTCGGAGACCGGCGTCTATGCCTTCGAGGCTTTGATCTCCGGTAGCTATACGGTAGAAGTGGAAGCGAGTGGATTCCGGCGTTTTCTTACCAGAAACAATGCAGTCGCTGTCGGCCAGCCCACCACGGTAAACATCACTCTCGAAGTCGGTGGAGTCACCGAGCGAGTCGAAGTTTCGTCGTCCGCGGAAACGGTCCAGACCAGTACATCGGGTAACTTCGGGAACCTGATTCCCGAAAGAGTCTTAACCGATCTGCCCATCGTGGGCACCCGTGGACGCAATCCTCTCGAGCTGGTTTTGCTGCAGCCCGGTGTAGTCTCAGGGTCCAATACCGGGGGCGGAACTCACGTCAACGGGGCACGCGACCGAGCTT
>JACMLA010000586.1 GCA_014379815.1 Bryobacteraceae bacterium
GTCTTTCTCGCGGCCGGAATTCCACCGGCCTTCTTCGGCGTCAATGAAATAAAATCCCGAATGCTGGTTCTGATCGAACCGGATGTTGTCGAAAATGAAGAACTCGGCCTCGGCTCCAAAGAAGGCAGTATCGGCAACCATGCTGTTCTGCAGATACATTTCTGCTTTGCGTGCAATCCATCGCGGATCCCGATCGTAATGCTGACGGGTGATGGGGTCGATCACATCGCAAAACATCACGAGTGTCGGTATCTCATAAAACGGATCGAAACTGGCTGTTTTCGGATCCGGAATCAGCAACATATCGCTTTCGTTAATGGCAGCCCAGCCCCGGATGCTGGACCCGTCGATCCCAAAACCTTCTTCGAAGGAGTCTTCGCTCAACTGCGAGATTGGGTACGACACATGCTGCTGTAAGCCAGGCAAGTCCGTAAACCGGAGATCGAGCTGGCGTGCGTCGCTTTGTTTGGCTTGCTCCAGAACTTCCGTTGGGGTCATCGCTCTTTATCCTAAACCGCTGGCGGGATCCTAACCGCTGTCGGGTGCTGCGCCTGTTAGCATGGCCTTGAGTGGAACAATTCCAGCTCCAGCTTGGGCCGGTGCGCAAGATTTTCGGGATCGCGGAACTGAATGCCCGGATCCGCACGCTGCTGGACGAGGAATTCTCAGACGTCTGGGTCTCCGGCGAAATCTCAGGCGTGCGCCTCGCTGCCAGCGGCCACTATTACTTCACGTTGAAAGACGGTGACTCGCAGCTCCGTTGCGCATGCTTTCGCATGAATGCGCGCTACCTGAAATTCAAGCCGCAAGATGGAATCGCAGTGCTCGCACGCGGTCGGATCGACGTCTACGAAGCCCGTGGCGAATACCAGCTGTTGGTCGAGCACCTGGAGCCACAGGGACTTGGAGCCCTGCAACTCGCATTCGAGCAATTGAAAACCAGGCTTGCTGCGGAAGGCCTTTTCGATCCCGCCCGCAAGCGGCCGCTGCCCAAATTTCCGCAACGAATCGGCATCGTCACTTCCATTCAGGGAGCGGTGATTCAAGACATCCTGAATGTGCTGTCGCGCAGATTTCCAGGTTTGTGGATCCGCTTGTACCCGGCGCAGGTACAAGGCGAAGGTTCCGTCGAGCAGGTTGTCCGTGCCATTCGCTATTTCGGCGATTCCGGCTGGGCCGATGTACTGATCGTTGCCCGTGGCGGCGGCTCTCTCGAGGATCTCTGGACATTCAATGAAGAGGCGGTCGTACGTGCCATTGCAGCCTGCCCAGTGCCGGTGATCTCCGCGGTTGGCCATGAGACCGACTTCACGATCTCTGATTTCGTAGCGGACCTGCGAGCAGCCACGCCCTCTGCTGCAGCCGAACTGGTAATCGGCACACGAGAGCAGCTTCTGGACAGCATTGAGGGGTGTCGCCGTCGCCTTGAGCAGCAGACACGATACCGCTTGAATATGGCTGCCCGTCTCTTGCACGAGCAGGGGATCGACCGCGCCAACAGCATCCTCCACCGGCGCATCGGACGCCAGCAACAGCGCCTTGATGAACTGGATCGCTGTGTGGCAGACACCCTCCGCCGCAAGATTCGCGAGCGGGCCGACAGCCTTACCGCAGTCACACAACGCCTGCAACGCCTCGACTTACGATTTCGACTGGTCGAGGTACGTCGTCGCTTGGTGTCTCTGGCCCACGCCCTGGAGCTCGCGATGCAGGGAAGAATGACCCACACCATTGATCGGTTACGCCCCTGGGGTCAGCGGCTGGAAAACGCATTGGCCCGCTCTTTACAGGCCAGGCGTGAGCGGCATCTCCTCGCCTCGTCACAACTGGAACAGCTCAGTCCATTGAGGGTTCTGGACAGGGGCTATGCGATCGTCCGAACGAAATCGGGCGGCATCATCAAGTCACCGGCGGAAGCACTGCTGGAAAGCGAACTTTACATTCGGGTGCGGGATGGCGAATTCGCCGCACGCCCCGACGTCGCTACTCGACGCGATAGTTCGGAGCCTCTTTCGTAATAATCACGTCGTGCACGTGGCTCTCGCGGAGACCAGCTGCCGTCACGCGCAGGAAGCGGGCGTTTGTTTGCAGTTCCGCAATCGACGAAGCACCTGTGTAACCCATACCGGAGCGCAGTCCACCCACCAGCTGGAAAACGAGGTCGGCGAGGATGCCCTTGTACGGCACACGTCCTTCGATGCCTTCGGGGACCATCTTCGCGTTCGGGTCCTGTGCGTAGCGGTCCGAGCTTCCCAATGACATTGCACCAAGAGAACCCATTCCGCGATAGCTTTTAAATGTTCGGCCCTGGTACAGGATCGTCTCTCCCGGGCTCTCTTCCGTACCTGCCAGAAGACTCCCGATCATTACGCAATCAGCACCGGCCGCAATTGCCTTGGTTACGTCGCCAGAGTATTTGACCCCGCCATCGGAGATCAGAGGAACGCCAGTTCCGCGTGTCGCCTTCGCGCACTCGATGATGGCGGTGATCTGCGGAACACCCGCTCCACTCACCACCCGGGTGGTACAAATCGAGCCCGGGCCGACTCCCACTTTGATCCCGTCCGCGCCGAGGCTGATCAGATCACGCGCGCCTTCGTACGTGGCGACGTTTCCTGCAATCAGTTGCACTTCGGGCAGCGAATGCTTGATATGCCTGACAGATTCCAGCACCCGCTCACTATGACCGTGGGCGGTGTCAATCACCAGTACATCCACTTTGCGGGCAAGCAAAGCTTTCGCCCTCTCCATGTAGTCGCCGGTGGCACCAAGAGCGGCGCCGACGCGCAGACGACCCTGCTCATCCTTCGCCGCGTTTGGGTATTTGAGTTTCTTCTGAATATCTTTGACGGTGATCAGACCCTTCAGATAATACTGATCGTCGACCACTAGAAGCTTTTCCACACGGTGCTTGTGCAGAATAGATTGCGCTTCTTCCAGCGTCGTTCCCACTGGAACAGTGATCAGATTTTCCTTCGTCATGACATCGGCGACAGGCAAATCGAAACGTGTCTCAAATCGCAGGTCGCGGTTCGTCAGAATTCCCACGAGCTTGCCGTGAAGTGTTACCGGAACACCGGAAATCCGGTACCGCTGCATCAGTTCCAGTGCATCGGAGATCTTCTTATGGGGCTCGATCGTTACTGGATCGACGATCATCCCGCTTTCTGAGCGCTTCACGCGGTCGACCTCTTCGGCCTGCCGCTCGATACTCATGTTCTTGTGAATGATCCCGATGCCGCCTTGCTGCGCCAGCGCAATCGCCAGATGCGATTCGGTGACGGTATCCATGGCAGCGCTCAGTATCGGTATGTTCAGGCGAACTCCGCGCGTAACGTTCGTGCTGGTGTCTGCCTGGTTGGGCGCCACACTGCTCCTGGCGGGCTGCAGTAACACGTCGTCAAATGTAAGTCCTTCGGGTATTATGTCCGGAATCATTTGGTGAGGGTTACTACAGGATAACAACTAAGCCCGGAAGGACCACCCCGGGGAAGCCCGAAAGAACCACTTGGGGAGTGATCGCAGAGTCCGGATTTCGGGTCAGCTACAGGCTTCCGTCGGACTCGTCAACAGACGGCTCTTCTGTCGTAAGCGAGGCGTTGCTCAGGGCCGAAAGCCTGAGTTGCGACAACGTCTGGTAGATACGTCCGGCAACTCCGGAGGCAGCAGGACCGTTGACATGACGCCCGCCCGTAAGCAGAACAACCACGGCCAGCTTGCGGCCATTTACTTCGTTGAAGGATCCAAACCAGCCCAGGTGAGTAGGAGTCGCCCGGTCTGTGCAGGTCCCGGTTTTTCCAAGTATCGGCTCGTCGGCAGCGTAACCAGCGCGCCGCGCAGTTCCGTACTCCGTGGCACCCAGCATCCCCGGAGTCACTTCCGGAATCAGTTGCTCGATTGGCAGGCGGCGCTTCACCCGTGGTTCCATCACCTCCGCTTCCGCCTGAGACCGGGGGTACTGGAGGTAGTACATCGTGCCGCCATTCGCCAGCGACGCCATCAGCGATGCCAGCTGCAGCGGAGTCAGCTTCACGCCTTCACCGAAACTCGTCATCATTCCCATGCCACCGAACTTGGGCGGCGCATCGGAGAACACGCCCGGCTGCTCCTCTGGGATATCCAGACCGGCTTTTTCGCCAAGTCCGAACATTCGCGCGTAATGTGCCATTCTGTCGTACCCCAGTTTCACGCCAATGTTGGCGAAATACGGGTTGTTCGACTTAGCCAGGGCGTCGGTGAGGTCCATACTGACACGCCCGTAAAGACGCTGACGCGTGTCGCCGTTTCCAATCACACCTTCACTTAGGCCCGCCAGTGCCGCGTAAACCTTAATCGTCGAGCAGGGCTGGAAACCATTGGAGAAGGCAACCTTCTGATTGACGATGGTAAGAATCCGTCCATTCGAGGGATCGACTACAACCACGCTCCCGTTAAATGCACCAAGCGCATCCACCGCAGCGCGGCGAACCGCCAGATCTTCGCCGTCGATGTTGTCTCCCAGAGTCGAATCAGCAAAAGTCGGCTCCAACCAAGGACCGCCAGCCACGAAGTTTCCCGCTCCCCGCGTCGAAACTCGGCGAAGCTTTGCACCTCGAAGTCTGGTCGAGACCACCCTCCCGCCCCTTTTTCGAGTCTTTCGGGTAATAGTCTTCGCAGGCTTTGTCGTGGGCTTCGCTTTCCTAGCTGCCGCAGTCGCACGACTTTTGGTGACTGCAGACCTCTGGGGCACCCGGCTGGATCGCTTCGTCCGCCCGGCAGCGAAAGAAAGAGAGGCCGTGATGCTGATCAGCAGCAACACGACGAGAAGTCTGGGGGAGGTAATAATTCTCTTCATTCCAGTTTCAGTCCCGGTCTACACTCGTTGATCTCTTGGCAAACTTGCTGTACATGACATTTCAAGCAAAGAATGTTCTCGACCAGTTTGTAGGACTTCTCCTATTCCGTCAAGCACACAACATTCTGTATATCGGCTAAATCCGACCACAACTTAAGCCGCCGTCCAGCCGCCATCAATGGTTATGACGGATCCGGTAGTAAAAGAAGCTTCATCAGATGCAAGGTAAAGAGCCAGATGAGCAATTTCATTTGGCTTACCCAGGCGCCCCACAGGCTGCCTCTGATTCAGTTGCTCGCGAACCTCTTTCTTCTCATGGCTGTGATACTTCTCAAGGTAGCCTTCCACAAACGGGGTGTCGACAGTACCGGGGCAAATGCAGTTTACACGAAATTCTTTAGGATAATCCACCGAAAGCTGACGCGTCATAGCAATCACCGCACCTTTGGTAGCGCAGTACGCAAATCGCTTCTTCACTCCAACCAGCCCGGCAATCGAACCGAGATTCACAATGGAACCACCTGATTCGATCAGAAGCGGGATCGCTCTTTTGGTTGTCAGGAACGTACCGATAACGTTGACATTCAGCAGTCGTTGAAAATCACTGACTTCTGTTTCGGTCGCCCCACCCACGAGGCCAATGCCCGCATTGTTTACCAGGCAATCCAGTCGCGGTACTCCCGAAAGCGACTGGTCGACCGATTCCGGATTTGTGACATCGCAAGCCACCGCGCGGGCACCGTTCGGCAGAGTGGACGCCAGAGTCGTGGCACTCTCGAGGTTCAGGTCCGCTACCACCACAGAAGCTCCTGCGTCCGCAAACACCCGGCAAATCGCCGCACCAATGCCACTTGCTCCTCCCGTCACGAACGCAATTTTCCCGTCGAGACGAAATGGCGCTGTTTGCATTTCCCTGATTATACGGCAGATGAGTACTGAGTAAAAAGAGAGAGGCAGGTCTGGAGAGACCTGCCTCGAGAGAAACTACAAACCGCGGGTCAGAGAGGCGAAGTTAGGATGCCTCTTAAAACACAAGACGAAGGCTGGCCTGCGCACGGCGCGCATTGGTGCCGTCCGGGAATCCCTGTGAAGCATTCCCAACACCCAGATTGGCCACGGGAGTGAGCACGCCTCCGGCAGCAGTGTACGCCTGCGTCGCGACGCCTGTGTTGTACACGTTATTGAAGAGGTTGAACACTTCGAAGTTAAGCCAAACTTTAACCCGCTCCGTAAACGGAAGTTCGCGGGAGAGTCGGGCATCCACACGGGCGATATCATCGATCTCCAGATTGTTGAACGGCAGGAAGGGAACGCGAGTCGTTCCGCCCAGTCCGTTGATGCTGCCGTTAAAAGCCGCCCCTGCGAATGGAGAGCCGCTGACCTGAATCACTGGTGTCGCATACTGTGGGGAAGCAATTGTTGTGATTTGCGAGAGCTGCCAGCCATTAATCAGGTAGCGAGCCGCGATGGAAGTGCTTTTCGTGAACCGGGGCGTCCAGACCGAACTGGCGACAAACCGGTGGCGCTGATCCACGGCTGAGCTTCCTTTATCGAGCGCCGAAACCCCGTTGCCGAGAGTACGGAGATTGGTGTAGAACAAGGCGTCGTTCCCGGCGCCAATGTTGCCGAGGTCAATGGCATGAGACCACGTATACGCAATCGAGCCCTGAACTCCGTACGAGAATCGCTTGTTTAGCTGGACAACCAGCCCGTTGTACCAGCTCTGGCCACCGTTTTCCACCTGAATCAAGCGGTTGTAGCGGCGGTCTACCCGGTTGGCTGCATAGTAACCAGGAGTTGTAAAGGTACCCACCTGACTGCCACTGCTGTCGTTAATCCGGAACGAAACCGGCGCGCCTTCCGGGCCCACGTTCAAGTCGCGGGTGGAAAAGAGCTGGACGCCTCGGCTGTAGATGTAGGAAACAGTAAGGCCAAGGTCGCGCATCAGTTCGCGCTCGATCGCCACATCGCCCTGCAGAGTGTAGGGATTGCGGAAATCTGAAGAGGCAAATTGCAGGTCGAGAGTCCCTCCGGGCAGACCTGCGTTGCTGCCGAGAATGTTCGGGAACACGGGAGCACCCGCCTGTGTGGGCTGAATGCTCACGAAGGGCTGGTACAAACCGTTGTTCTGAAAGATGCTCTGGATCACGCTGCTCTGAAAGCGCGAGTAGAACATGCCGAAACCACCGCGGAAGACAGTCTTGGGCGTGATGGCGTAAGACATGCTGAACCTTGGCGCCCAGTTGAGACCGGGCGAGCGGATCTTGCCGCTCTGCGGATAGTCGGGGTTCACCTGCTGGGGTTGTGGAATATCGGTGTACTCATAACGGACGCCCAGGTTCAACGTCAGCTTCGGCGTCACGCGGAATTGATCCTGAATGTAGAAGCTGTAGTCTTTCAGGGTCGTGTCGATTACCTGATTTCCAAAACGCTGCGAAAATGTCTGATAATTGCCCAGCCCAGTGGCCGAGCGAACTCCCGCGAGATCCAGTGCGAAGTTCTGAAAAGTGGCGTAGTTGTACTGGCCGAACTGTTGCCGAAGAAGCTTGGTGTAGTCCTGAGTATGCAGAAACTCGGCGCCGATTTTCAGATTGTGTTTCCCGACGATCCAGCTAAAGTTGTCGGCGAACTGGAAGCGCTGCTCGGACGGATTCAGACGGTCATAGTCCGAAGGAGCGCCAACTTGCGTGTTCGCAACACGTACATCGAGCAAGCCTGTGAGAGCGGAGATAGAACCAGGATTGACGGGGTCATAGAGCCGGTCCTTGAACCAGCCAAATCTGGCCTCGTTGACCATGGTGCTTCCCGGGATCGCTGTCCATGCAAGGCGGCCGTACCTGGTCCTCACCGTGGAGTCCGCGTTGTTGGACAACAGGTTGTTGTTGGTGACCACAGCCTGTGTCTGAATTCCGTTGGGGGAGACCCAGCGAAGGTAGTTGAAGCTGGCGCTGATGGTATTGCGCTCGTTCAACTGGTAATCCAACTTGCCGAACAGAAGTTCGGTATCCGCAGTACGGGGAATCACCTGATTCTGGCCTCGGAAGATATAGTCGCGTGCCGTCGCGCACTGCTGCGCGCTGATGCCAGCCGGGCAGGCTGCGGTAAAGTTACCCAGACTATCGGTGAAGCTGGTGTTGATTACGCGGTTCACACCGGGGAAGTTACGGCGCGTCACTTCCGCGTTGAAGAAGTAGAACAGCTTGTCTTTCTTTATCGCTCCGCCGATGCTCGCGCCCGCCTGGTGACGCCACTCCGGGGGATTGAACGTCGCGTAACGATCTCTGGCATTCAGAGTTCTGTTGCGGAAAAACCAGTACGCCGTGCCGTGAGTTTCATTGCTGCCTGACCGCGTGACGGTGTTGACCACGCCGCCAATCGCGCGCCCATACTCGGCGGAATAGCCGTTGGAAAGCACCTGAAACTCCTGAACCGCATCTTGCGAGATCTGGCTCGAGATACGCGTGCGTCCCGCGTTTTCGTTGTAGTACTGATTTGTGGTGTCATTGCCGTCGGTAAGAAAAGTGTTCCCGCCGGCGACGCCACGAAAACTGATCAGTCCAAACTGGCCGTCGTTAGTCACACCTGGTGTCAGGAGGACAAAAGAGTCCACCCGGCGACCGTTGATCGGAAGATTGTCAATCTGTTCCGTATTAACGACCTGGCTAACGCCGGTCTTGTCTGTTTCCACGACCGGGGCTCCGCTGCTAACCTCTACCGTCTGTGCAGAAGCGGAAATCGCCATGGGAATCGTCAGGTTGACAGCCTGACCGACGTTCAGCACGATCTCTTTGCGTTCATACGGCGCAAAACCAGTGGCTTCCACCTTTACGTTGTAGCCTGCCGCCGGGACCAGCGATGGCGCGGTAAAGAGCCCATCCTGGTTGCTTTCAAGATTGCGGGTGATACCCTTGGACTCGTTAGAAACGACGACTTTCGCTCCGGGTACGGAGGAGCCGGTGGCGTCCTGAATGACGCCGGAAATGCTCGCAACACCCGCTTGTTGCGCGAGCGCTGCGCTGGCATACGCCAGGCAGAGTACAACTGTCCGGATAGTTTTTTTCATAGAAAAAGAGGGGCCCAGGAGGGCAAACTGGATTCCCTTTTAGTCTAGCGAAGCTTGGTTAAAATTGTGTTACGCGGCCGAACTTTCAAACAAATATATGCTTTCTATTCCTGCCGAAAATCGCGCGGATCTGTGGAATATTTTACTTAAAAAGGTGGAACGATATGCAAGCGAGGTGCATCTGCTGCCAGTCTCGCCAGTACTTGATCCAGGGGCAGTACGGGGCTATTTGCGGCAATTCCAGTTTCAGTATCCTTTGTCTCCCGAAAATGCAATTGACGTTGCGGCAGATGGTTTAACGCGCTGGCAAGTTCATACTCCTCATCCGTGTTATTTCGGACTCTTTAATCCCGCTCCAACCACGATGGGAATAGCCGCGGATACACTGACCGCTGCATTCAATCCCCAGATGGCGGCGTGGAGTCACAATCCGTTTGCCAATGAGGTAGAAAATCATGTCGTCCGGGCAATCGGGTCTAAGTTTGGATACACGAACGCGGACGGTACATTTTGCTCCGGCGGAATGGAAGCGAATCACACGGCGCTGCTCACCGCCCTGACGCACCACTTTCCCGGTTTCGCGACCGACGGCTTAGCCTCTTTGCCGTTGCGCCCGGTTCTGTACACATCGTCTGAGAGCCATCACTCTATCCTGAAAGCCGCGCGAATGGCGGGTTTGGGCACCGTTGCCGTTCGCCAGGTACCAGTCGACGAAAAGCTGCGGTTGCGGGTTGATGTGCTCTGTCAATGGATACAGCAGGACCGCGCATCCGGGCTCGCGCCGTTCCTTGTCGTCGCGACTGCGGGAACCACCAGCGCCGGCGTTGTCGACCCGCTTACGGAAATCGCGGATTTGTGCGAACGCGAATTTCTCTGGATGCACACCGACGCGGCGTGGGGTGGAGCAGCCGTGTTGCTTCCTGAGTTTGGGGAATTGCTGCACGGCATCGGGAGATCGGACTCAATTACCTTCGACGCACACAAATGGTTTTCCGTCCCCATGGGTGCGGGTGTTTACCTGACCCGGCATCCGGAAATCCTAAGCCAGACATTCCACGTTACGAGCGCGTACATGCCAAAAGACGCGACCGATCTCGATGTGGTCGATCCGCATACTCACTCCATGCAATGGTCCCGGCGCTTCACAGGGCTCAAGGTGTTCCTCTCACTTCTTGTTGCCGGGTGGGACGGTTACGCCAGCGCAATCCGGCACCAGGCTTCCATGGGAGACTTGTTGCGGACCCTGCTTAGAGACACGGGATGGAATATTGCCAACGACACGGTGCTGCCTGTAGTCTGCTTCGAGGATCCCGGCAAGTCTCCCGAACATCAGCGCGCGATCGCTAATCTGGTGGTAGCTAGCGGAAAAGCCTGGATCTCGCCCACTGTAATCGCGGGCCGAACCGTAATCCGCGCGTGCATCACTCACTACGGCACCGCACCAGACGACATCGACACCCTGGTCAAAGCACTGCATGAGGCGCGGGCTCAACTGAACCTTGCGCCGGCATTTGGCGGGTAGTGTAAGTCCAAACACAGGAAATCCTCGTATACACTTACGAGAGCGTGCAGACAAACGACCAATTGTTGTGGACGCTGCTGATCGCTGCCGTTCTCTCCAGGTTCCCTGAGGAACCGGGACTGATCGCCAGACTCCGTGCCCGCGATCCGGACGCGATGGCGGAAGTTTATGACCGTTACGGACGCGTCGTTTATTCGTTGATTTTCCGCGTTGTAAGAGACCGTGCTGCCGCTGAAGATCTGGTGCAGGAATGTTTCCTGCGCGTTTGGAATCGCGTCTCCGCTTTTGACGCCGAGAAAGGTGCGCTGGGCCCGTGGCTGCTGACAGTCGCAAGGAATCAGGCTCTGGATTACATCCGATCTGTAGAAGGACGCGCGTGGAGCACCATGATGACCGCCGACACCGAACGTCCGAAGGCCTTCCGGGACATCGAAGGCGAGATCCTGAACTCGGTGGAGATCCAGCGCGTGCAGAAAGCTCTGGCGATGCTTTCAGACCGTCAGCGTGAAATTATCGAATTAGCGTACTTCGAAGGACTGACTCAGACCGAGATGGCTGAGAAACTGCAACAGCCACTTGGAACCATCAAAACGTGGATGAGGACGGCGCTGAAGACCCTGCGGGAGCAGACAGGGGCACCGGCACAAGTATGACCTGCGACGAAATACGCGAACTGCTGGAAATGTACGCTCTTGGTGTACTCGAGAAAGACGAGCATATCGAGATCGCCGGGCATTTGGCAACGCGTTGTCCGGTTTGCGACAGCAATCTCCGCAAAGCGATTGGTCTCAACTCAGCAGTCCTACTCAGCGCCGAGGATCGCCAAGCCCCTGCAGCTTTACGCAACAGGGTGATCGGGATGGTCCAGGCCCACCCGGCCCAGCGCTCCAGACCATGGGGTTGGGCAGGTGTGAGTCTGGCTCTCGCGGCAGGTCTCGCGCTGGCAGTCTGGAACGTGCGTCAGAAAGACGCGGACATCACAGCTCTGCGGACCGAGGTTACAGACAGCACGCGTGAGGCACAGCGCCTGAATACGGCTTTCAATTTTCTTAGGGACCCACAAACTCGCCCGGCAAGCGCAACCCCGGATGCAGCGCAGCCCCGAGGTACGTATTTCATTAGTCCGAAAGGTGTGATGCTGGTGGCAGCCAACCTCGCCCCGCTGCGACCCAATCAGACATATCAGATGTGGGTGATTCCTCGCGGCCAGGCGCCCCGGTCTGCCGGTCTGTTCCGGCCCGACACTGCCGGCGGTGCCGTGCACTTCGTGACTCAGGAAGTGGATGTGCCGGCGGCGCAGGCTCTCGCGATCTCGGTAGAGCCGGAATCGGGATCACCTGCGCCGACAACAACGCCGCTTCTGGTTACTCCAGTCGCTGGCTTGTAGTTTGCGAGTTGCCTACCTCGAACGTCATGGAAGCCCAGAAACTTTCCCATTGGGCTTCCGTCTGTTTCTCGTAACGCTCCATCACTAAGGTGTGGAAACGCCACTTGCCCGCGGTCTCCACTGGAACGGAAATTCTCCCGTCTTTGTCAGTCCTGCCTGCAACAACAGGATCGCTCTTCTTGCCCTGTGTAGACCACGACTTGATGACCTGCACATCCGCTGCCGGCTTCCCGCGGAAGAGAACCTGAATCGGAATTGATTCGCCGGACTTAACGCTTGCTGGGTTTACTTGAGGAACAAACTCGATCGTGAGGCCAAGTACTTGTGAGAACGCTGTATCGGGCGCTCCGCTGGTGATCAGCGCCTTAGCGTACTTGGAATACAGCTCGCGACCGGGCTTGTCTGCTTCTCCATTCTGCTTACGGTAATCGAGCGCATTTGTCAGACCCTCGTCTTTCAGGTAAGTCTCAAACTTTGCAGGCTCGAGTTCAATAAACTTGGGGATCGTGTGCACGGAAGCCCAGATGGACCCCTTCTTCCGAATCTCGGTTAATCCGTGTGTTGCTTTCCCAAGGGCCTGGAAAGTGTCGATGGGGGTGCCGTCAGACAGTCTGGCATCCAGCAGCCTGCGGGGATCGGTTGTGCCATCACTGTCGGGAAACGAGTCTCCGTTATGAACCGACACTACGATCTTTTCCCCTGGGGTGACCTGGAATTTAGCGGGCATCAAATAAAGATCATGAGCGAATAAGCAGGTAGTTAGTAAAAGAAAAACAATAGTGCGAATGGTCATTTTTCCTCCGTCCGCCGCATCAATACGATTGCGGGATGGTAGTTAGGTACGAGTTTGACGGCTTGCTCCAGAAATCGTTTTGCCTCAGCATCGCGACCGGTTTTGCCATAGATTCTTGCCATTTCCGTCATCATGCGCGCCCTCATGGTGAGCTCCGTTCTTGGCACGCGGGCATAGCTGTCGTTGAGTACCTGCTCCGCGCCAGCGTAATCTTTAAAATCCTGGCGTAACAGAGCTACGCGCCAGAGACCACGTGGATCCTCAGGTCGCAGCCGGATCATCCAGTCCGCAGCCTCTTCGGCCTCCTTCGTCTTCCCAAGGCCTCGTGCTGCATCCACAATCAACCCGTACGCGTCCAGCTCATCGGGCACCTCGCGATTCACTGCCTGTGCCAGCTTGAGCGCATCCGCGAATCTCGACTCGGCAAGGGCCACCCGGCTCAGCAACAATCGGCCCTTTGTGGAATTCCGGTCGGCTGCGGCCAATTGTTCAATCCCAAGTTTGGCGCCGTCGAGGACGCTTTTATCTGCGGTCTCTTCGTACCGCTGCAGCTTATTTTCGATTTCGGGGTAAAGGGCTTGCGCCCACCCGGTAGTCAGGGTGAGCGCAAACATAGGCAGGAGGGTTCGAAGGTTCATCAGAACAACTACTGAACCGGTCCACCACCGGGTTCACCTGGATCCAGATGGCGCCGGTCACGACCGCTCGGACATTCCGCGAGGTAGGGGAACTCAGTCTTGTACGGTGCATCGTTCACGTTGACACCGTCGCCCAGACGATTGTTCGGAAACCTGTTGAAGTCCGCACCTGCAAGGACTCCGCCCGCAGCGATACGAAGCGCGATATCTACGACGTCATCCATCAAACGACGACCGTTTGGAAAACCAGCACGATCCCCACCGAGTAGACCAAGCCGGTTTGCGGCTCCCGGAGGAGTTGCAGGCACGCCAGTATTCAACCGCAAGAGATCGGCGACGGGACCCGCCGTTGTACCGGCAGCCGCAATTGGGGCGGCATACGTCACGAGGGGAAGCAAGTCAACGCGGGGCGCGGCTGGAATGGGAACGACACCGTTGGTTAGAGCGTTCAGCACTCGCGGCAGTGCCGGGTCAAGCAGAAAGTTTGCGAATTGTCCGTCGTTCTTCGGAACGTCCATGCTGAATCGATCTTTGGAACCAATGCCAATCAGCAGTTCATTGATCAGCGGATTGCCCATGCGCTGTACCTGTCGGAGCGGACCAGAGCTCATCATGACGTCGGGAGAACGGCGAACCGTCATTGCGGGACGAGACGTGGTCGCCCAGACACCAATGGTCGCGGCCGGTGAATCGAGCAATTCGCGGCGGCCGGTGCGCGTCAGCATCTCGATCGGAATCTCCAGAGCAAGTGCATTGACGGCAAACCCGGAAACCGTATCGGTAGCGAAGTTGGTCGTCGCACTATCCTCAGCGTCTGTCAGAACACCGGGGACGCCGCTACCAAGAGTACGAAGGTTGATCGTGTCAAACGTAGCGCCAAGGTCAATCCAGAACGGATCGTCTACTGTGCCCACAAACGTTTTCATGCCGTTTGGCAGATTGTAGGTACCTTCCCGGTACAAAGCGGAGTAGTCCATCGTGCGCGGTCCAACGTTGGCGGGAACGGCATACATCGTTTCTGTACCAAGGCGGTTCACGATGTCGTTGCGAACCATAGAGACGATGTAACTCTGCCGCTGTCCCAGGCCCGGGCTGGTTAAGCTGGTGATGCGTGGTGGAACAATCGCGGTTCCTGGAGCAACCGGAGCGGGTGAGTTTGCAGGTGAATTGGCTCCTGTTCCCGCGCCAGCATAGGCTGTGAACAGGCCGGGCAGAAATTGCTGGGTTAGAAACCGGAACTCGAACGACATGTCAGCTTCAGCATCGTTATTGTTATCGATGTGAATCTGGTAGACGATGTTGGGATCGAATGGGAAATACGTCGGCCCGTTTGCCGGCTCCAGAAGTGGATCGACACACATGATGATGGTGACGTTCGCAGGAGCCGTGTTGGCGGCCTGATTACTGCCGTAGCTGACAAAGGCATACACATCGGTAATGTCTGCCTTGTGATCTAACGCTGTGATCGGAGCCTCCCGGTGGTTGGCAGCGAAAGCCCCAAAGGGAACTAACATTAATTCAGCCAATAGCAAGGCTAAAGTGGCACGCATTTTCTGCATAGTTGGTGTTGTCCTGTGCTAAATCCATATCCGGCAACCCTCGCCGGTTTCGGACTATCTCATTCAATATACGCCGTAAACAAACGCCTGGATTTAAAGAAGTAGAATGGCAGCTAGTCATGAAGCGGACACTACTGGCTGCGGCAGCCTTGCACTTATTGAACTCGGGCGCGATCGGGGCGCCTCCGGAAGTACGTTTTAACCGCGACATCCGGCCCATAATGTCGGACACCTGCTTCCGCTGTCACGGCCCCGATTCCAAATCGCGGATGGCAGGTCTGCGCCTTGACCTGCGGGAAGCGGCCCTTAAGCAGACCAGATCCGGGATTGTGCCGATCGTTCCGGGTGACCCGGACAAGAGTGCCATCATCACTCGCATTTTCGCTACCGACGGTAAGTTAATGCCGCCTAAGCATGCGCACAAAGAATTGACTGCAACCCAGAAAGACACACTCCGCCGGTGGGTCGTACAGGGGGCTCCGTACGAAGGGCACTGGGCCTACAACGTCATTCGCCGGCCCTCCGTACCCGAGCCTTTTGACAAGCAACTTGTCCGCAACCCCGTCGACGCCTTTGTACAGGAACGTCTGAGACAGGAGGGCCTGAAGCCATCACCGGAAGCTGACAAGCGCACCTTGCTTCGCAGAGTTACCTTCGACCTCTCCGGCCTTCCGCCAACTCCGGAAGACGTCGACGCCTTTCTGAAAGACACCTCACCTGGCGCGTATGAAGTTGTCGTCGACCGTCTGATGTCGTCCCCAGGGTACGCCGAGATGCGGGCGATGCATTGGCTGGACGGAGTCCGCTATGCCGATTCTTCGGGCTTTCATGGTGACAATCTTTGGCCAGCGTGGCCCTACCGGGATTGGGTCCTGAGAGCCATCCGGGACAACATGCCGTTCGACCGGTTTACACGGGAACAGATTGCCGGGGATCTGTTCCCGGACGCGACCATTGATCAGAAAGTCGCATCCGCTTACAACCGCTTGAACCGTGCGTCGGCTGAGGGCGGCCTGCAGCCGAAAGAGTATTTGGCAAAGTATGGTGCGGACCGCGTGCGGACAACCACTACCGTCTGGCTGGGCGCGACGATGGGCTGCGCGGAGTGTCACGACCACAAGTTCGACCCAATCACCGCCAAAGACTTCTACTCCTTCAAAGCATTTTTCTCCGACATCAAGGAGACCGGATTGATTCCTGATCGCGGCGAAAAAGCCTGGGGCGCGAAACTGCTGCTTGCCTCAACTGAGCAGAGAGAAAAGCTGGATGCACTGAACCTGACGATCGCCACTGCGCGTGAAAATCTACTCGCCAAAGTCAAGGCCGACGACGAGCGGCGCTGGCTCTGGGAGGATCGCCTTCTGCAGCAACACGAGAAAGGGGAGTTGGCGTGGCGATATCAGAAACCACTCAGTGCTGTTTCGTCGAACGGGGCAGTCCTGAAGATCTATAACGAGGAACCGATCGACAGCAACTTTTATCTGAACGGCTCGCTGTTCTCAGAGAAGAAGCGTGGAGATGGCCTGGTTGTGGCGGGAGGTCCAAACCCTGACAACGAAACTTATACGATCACTCTGAAGCCGGGTGCAGGCTCCTGGACCTCTTTGGGTATCGATGTCAATCAGGATGAGAGTCTGCCTGGTAACCGGATGTCCCGTGGGGCGGATCGGTTCGTGGTCACAGAAGTTGAGGTGGAGTCCGAAGGGCAAACGCTCCCGCTGGTACTTGCGACTACTGCCCAGTTTGGCGAACTTCCGGAACATACAGCGATGGCAGCGATCGATGGAGACAAGCGAACAGGCTGGGCCGTTAGCTTCGTGGAATCGCGTAATCCGTTTCTCGTTCTCCGTTTTGGCAACAAGCTGACCACCACTGCGGACTCCGTGCTGACGCTTCGTATCCGTCACGACTCTCAGTGGCGTCGCGCAACCATCGGACGCTTTCGGGTTGCACTCTCGTCTGCCGAATACTCGGCGCCAGAGGGCGGCGAATCTGCCCGAAAAGCCAAGGCACCGAAAGCCGATCCGGAGCTGAGTACCCTCGCGGTGCCCATCGACATGGGCGTACCCTTCGAGGTGCTGCGAGCCCTGAAAACTCCCGAAGAAGAACGGTCTGAGGACCAGGTCAAACTAGTCGCCGACTTTTATGCATGGTCGCGCACGCAGATGCAGTCTGAAGTGATCGCACTCTCGAAGCTGGAGCTGGAGCGGAATGTCCTTGAGGCATCCATACCGAGAGTTCTGGCAACGGAACGCGTGAGACCGAGACAGACCCGGCTTCTTCCGCGGGGCAACTTCCTCGACGAGAGTGGTCCTGTCGTGCAGCCAGCGATCCCAGCGGCCTTTGGCAAACTCGACACCGGCGAACGCCCGGCTACCCGTCTCGATCTCGCCAACTGGATCGTGTCGACCGACAATCCTCTGACGGCTCGCGTGTACGTGAACCGGGTCTGGCGCCAGCTGTTTGGAACAGGCTTGTCGAAAATTATGGAAGATCTGGGCTCGCAAGGCGAATGGCCGACTCATCCGGAACTGCTGGACTGGATGGCGGCTGAGTTTCAGGACGGCTGGGATATGAAGCGCATCTTCAAGACGATTGTGATGAGTCATACCTACCGTCAGGCATCCACGAGTACTCCCGCGCTGGATGCCAAAGATCCGGAGAACCGTTTGCTGGCGAGGCAAAGCCGATTCCGCGTCGATGCCGAATCCGTTCATGACACAGCGCTCTCGGTTGCGGGACTTCTGAGCCACTCGTTTGGTGGACCGGGCGTTAGGCCCCCGCAGCCCGAAGGATACCTGCAGGCGATGAACTTCCCGAAGCGCGAGTATTCCGTCAGCCGGGGCGAGGACATTTACAGAAGGGCGTTGTACACGCAATGGCAAAGGACGTTCCTGCATCCCACGCTGGCGACCTTCGATGCGCCAACCAGGGAAGAGTGTACGGTCAATCGTGTGCTTTCGAACACGCCCCTGCAAGCACTGGTGCTTCTAAATGACCCAATCTTCGTGGAGGCATCAAGAGCATTTGCGCAACGCATCGTAGCGGAAGGTGGCCCGAAATTTGAAAGTCGTCTGGACTACGCGTTTCAGCGCGCGTTAAACCGGGCACCATTGAAGGAAGAACGAAAGGTCTTGAGCGACCTGTATAAGAGGGCGGTACTGGAGTACAAAACCAGGCCCGGCGAGGCAAAGAAGCTGCTTGCGCAGGGCGAATTCCCTGTTGATGGCGATGCAAGCATAACGGAACTCGCTGCCATGACAACTGTGGCAAGAACCATTTTGAACCTGCACGAAACGATTACGAGGAACTAATGATGAGAACCGATTTATGGCGACGCGCGTTTCTCCGGCAGGGCCTGTCGGGACTTGGCATGGTAGCGCTGAATGGAATCATGGCGCCACGAGCTGCTGCCACTGGAACCACCGGTGTAGTGAGTCCACTGCACCATGCGGCGAAGGCAAAGCGGGTCATTTTTCTGTATCAGGCTGGTGGTCCTTCGCACCTCGAGACTTTCGACAGCAAGCCCAAGCTCCGCGACATGCACGGCAAGGAAATGCCGGAGTCGCTGACAAAGGGACAACAGATCGCCCAGCTGCAGGGTAAGCAGCTGACCTGCTTCGGACCGCAATACGATTTCAAGAAATTCGGAAAGTCCGGCCAGGAAATTTGCGAACTGTTCCCGCATATCGGGAGCGTGTCTGATGACCTCTGCATCGTGCGATCGATGTGGACGGAGCAGATCAACCACGATCCGGCTCACACTCTGATGAACACCGGCTCGATCATCGCCGGGCGGCCCAGTATGGGCTCATGGATTGTTTACGGTCTTGGAGCGGAGACGGACAACCTTCCTGGTTACGTGGTCCTGATGTCATCCGGCAAAGGCGGGCAGATGCAACCGATTGCTGCGCGCCAGTGGTCTGCGGGCTTGCTGCCCAGCAAGCATCAGGGCGTCAAGTTCAACTCCGTGGGCGATCCCGTGTTGCATGTGCGTACACCCGACGGCATTAGCCCGGATCTGCAGAAACGATCCATAGATGCGGTGAACGCTCTCAATCTCATCGGGCACAAAACGGTTGGCGATCCGGAGATTCAGACTAGAATCGCGCAATACGAGATGGCGTTCCGGATGCAGGCCAGCGTGCCCGATCTTGTCGACATGAGCAAGGAACCTCAGAAGGTTCTCGACTCCTATGGCGCAAAACCAGGCGATGGTTCGTTTGCATCCAACTGTCTGCTGGCGCGAAAGCTGGCCGAGCGAGGAGTACGGTTTATCCAGCTCTATCACCGCGACTGGGATCACCACAGTGGCGTGAAGGCGAATGTGGCTATCAAAGCACAGGAGACCGATCAGGCAACGGCAGCTCTTATCGCCGACCTGAAACAGCGCGGAATGCTCGAGGACACTCTCGTGATCTGGGGTGGCGAATTTGGGCGCACGCCGATGTCGCAGGGTGGCGATGGCCGGGATCATCACATTAAGGGCTTCTCTTACCTTCTTGCCGGCGGCGGTATCAAAGGGGGCATCTCCTATGGCAGTACTGACGATTTCGGATACGCCACGCAAGAGAACGCGGTTGCGGTTCCTGACTTCCACGCAACGATGCTGCATCTGCTGGGGATTGACCACAAACAGCTCACGGTGAAGTGGCAGGGTCTGGATGCACGTTTGACTGGCATTGCCGGCGAGGTCGTGAAAGACATTCTTGTCTGATCGCGTCCTACGGGCGTGAAAGACAGACGTGAGTTTATCGGTACCCTGGCAGTCGGCATGACCTTGGCGGCCGGAGACGCATTGGCACAGAACACGGGTGAGATTCCGCGCCGCAAGCTGGGGCGCACTGGCGAAAGTGTTTCGTGTGTAGGCCTCGGCGGTTTCCATATAGGCGAACCAAAGGACCTTCAGACATCCACGAAGATCATCAGAACCGCGATCGACAGCGGGATCAACTTCATGGACAACTGCTGGGATTACCACGACGGCAAGAGCGAGGACTGGATGGGCCAAGCTCTTGCGAACGGATATCGTAGCAAGGTGTACCTGATGTCCAAGATCGATGGTCGTGACAAGAAAACGGCGGCGAAGCAGATCGAAGAAAGCCTGAAGAGACTCCTTACCGACCGCATTGACCTGATGCAGATGCACGAGATTATCCGGCCCGGCGAGCCGGAGCAGATCTTCCGGTCCGGTGGCGCGATGGAAGCGCTAGTAGAGGCTCAAAAGGCAGGCAAAGTCCGGCACATCGGCTTTACCGGCCACAAAGATCCTAAGATTCACCTCGCGACCCTGAAGGTTGCAGCAGCCCGCAACTTCCAGTTCGACACCGTACAAATGCCGCTGAACGTGATGGACGCGCACTACAACAGCTTTGAAAAGATGGTGCTGCCAGAGCTAGTCAAGCAGAACATCGGCGTCCTGGGCATGAAGCCTCTTGGAGGCGGCGAGATCCTGAAGAGCAGCACCACCAGCGCAGAGGACTGCCTGCGCTATGCGCTGAACCTGCCAACCAGTGTCGTGATCAGCGGATGCGAAACACTGGAGAGATTGCAGCAACTGGTGAAGGTAGCCCGAAGCTTTCAGAAGCTCGACCAGACTCAGGTGAACGCCTTGCTGGCAAAGACGCGTGATGCTGCCCAGAAGGGCCAGTTCGAGCTGTACAAAACTAGCGAAAAGTTCGACGGGACTACCAAAAATCCGCAGTGGCTTGGTTAAATCCGGCTCGCGTGCTACACGTGGAAGTCGGAGGAATCATTGCAGACCAAACGACTTGGCAACAGCGACATGGACATCACGCCGCTCGGAATTGGCGCGTGGGCGATTGGCGGCAGCGGGTGGCGATTTGCGTGGGGACCGCAGGATGACAATGAGTCTGTCGCAGCGATCCACAAGGCTCTGGACGCGGGACTGAACTGGATCGATACGGCGGCGGTTTATGGACTGGGTCACTCAGAAGAAGTAGTAGCGAAGGCGCTGGAGGGTCGGGCTAACCGGCCCTACGTCTTCACCAAGTGCGAGCGCCGCTGGGACGAGCAGCGAGAGATCTACAAGTCGCTGAAAGCCGATTCGATTCGCGAGGAATGCGAGAGCAGCTTGCGAAGGCTGAAAGTGGATGTGATCGACCTGTATCAGATCCACTGGCCGGAGCCGGACGAAGACATCGAAGAGGGCTGGTCGGCAATGGCAAAGCTGAAGGAAGAAGGGAAAGTCCGCTGGATCGGAGTTTCCAATTTCAACGCGGACCAGATGCGACGCATCGCCCCGATCGCTCCAATCACGTCACTCCAGCCACCCTACTCGATTCTGTCGCCGGAGATTGAAGAATCCATTCTGCCCCACACCATGGAAAACGACATTGGCGTGATTGTGTACTCGCCGATGAAGTCGGGATTGCTAACGGGAAAGATGACGCGGGAACGCATCAATTCCCTTCCCGAGGACGACTTCCGCAAACGGACGGCTTCATTTTCAGAGCCTCTGCTGACACGCAACCTGAAAGTCGTGGAGCTATTGCGTGAGATCGGAGATGAGCATGGGCGGACTGCTGGCGAAGTCGCGATTGCATGGACTTTGGGGAATCCGGCTGTGACTGCGGCCATTGTCGGGCTGCGTTCGCCGGGTCAGGTGGACGGTGTGATTGGAGCCGTGGAACTGAGGTTAGACGCAGAAGAGGTGAAGAGGATTGCCGAGCTTATGCAAGAGGCCGCCGTAGCGGTATAGCGGCCTCAAGTTGGTTAGTTGGTGATGTCGTGGGTGCTGCTCTCACCACGGACTGACATATAAGCTTCGTAGAACTTCTTCTGAGCGGGGCTGTCCGCGTAAGACTTCAGGGCAGCTTCGCTTTCAAATTCCATTACGATGATGTTTTTGTAGCCTTCGGGCAACTGCATCTTGATGGCCCGGGTCCAGACATTCTTCAGGCCGGGGTAGTTCATCGTTTCGGCCGCCTTGAGAGCGCCGTTAATCTGCGCCTCTGTAGCGCCAGGTTTCCACATGATCGTGATGACGTGGATGACCGACTTGGGCTTTCCGGGCGCCGCGAACAGCGAAGCAGTCGCCATCAGGAACATCATTGAGAGAACAACAAGCAATTTCTTCATGGGTGCGTTTCCGTTACTCCTGTTGGTCTTTCCATTCTTCGTACCAGGCCATCTGAATGGCCTCCAGTTTACCTTCCGTCGACTTAGACGGATCATCGGCAAATTCGTCAAGCTCCGTAATCCAGGTGAGGAGGTCCGTGAAGCGGATCTTCAGCGGATCGGCGTCGGGATGCTTCTCGCTGAGTTCGATGGCGATGTCTTCGACGTGATCCCAGGTAAGTTTCGGCACTAGATTCTGGTCCCCTTTAAGGCTCCGCTGACCGCGGTATTCATCATGTTTTCGGCAAGCTTCATCGTAGCCTCATTTACGCGAGAGATGTGTTCGGTAATCAGCAGGTGGTCTTCGGAGTGGTAGACCGTCAGCAGCTGGTTGACGGAGAGGTCGATCGCCTGGCGTTCCTCGTCGGACAACTCGAAGTACGCGTCGTTGTTCCGGGCCTTTTCGAGGGCTGCGAGGATGGAGTCCGCTTCGACACGCGCTTCCCGAACCTGGCGAGCCTTGAAGTCTTCTTCGGCTTTTTCAAACGACTCGCGGATCATGTTTCCGACCTGATCGTCCGTCAGTCCGTAGGAAGGCTTGACGTCCATGGTCTGCTCTTTGCCGGTTCGCGCATCGCGTGCCGTGACGTTCAGGATTCCATTGGCGTCGATAAGGAAACGCACTTCGATCCGTGCCGCGCCTGCCGGCATGGGGTTGATGTCTTTCAGATCGAAGCGGGCGAGACTGCGACAGTCCCTCACTAGTTCCCGCTCTCCCTGGACGACATGAATCAGCACGTTGCGCTGCCCATCGACGGCAGTTGTGAAGGACTCGGTAGCGCTGGCCGGGATCGTGGAATTGCGCTGGATCAGCTTCGACACTACGCCGCCCATAGTCTCGATGCCAAGCGACAAGGGAGTTACGTCAAGGAGCAAAGTGTCTTTCACATCTCCGGACAAAACACCCGCCTGAACGGCGGCTCCAAGGGCGACGACTTCATCGGGATTGAGCTCGGTGTGCGGCTCTGTCCGAAAGAGGTTACGGACGGCCTGGCGGACGAGAGGGATTCGCGTTGAGCCACCGACCAGAACGACTTCGGCAATCTCCTCAACGCTGACGCCAGCGTCCTTGATGCACTGACGGCAGGGTACGAGAGTTCGCTCGATGACCGGGGTTATCAGCTGCTCCAGGAGTTCGCGTGTGAGCTCCCGCTTGTACTCGCGGCCCTCGTATACCAGCTCGAAGCTGGTTGATGGGGTAAAGGACAGCCGCTCCTTGGCACCGATTACCGACTGGCGCAACAGCTGAATGGCCATGTTGTCGCCGGTGATATTCCGTCCCCATTCAGAGGCGATGTCTTCCATACCAATGCGCATCAGAAGGTCGTCTATGTCGTCTCCACCAAGGTGTGTATCGCCGTTGGTAGCGAGCACTTCAAAGATGCCTTCATGCAGCCGCAGTATCGAGATGTCGAAGGTGCCACCGCCGAAATCGTAGACGGCGATGATACCTTCTTTGCGCTTATCCAGACCGTACGCCAGCGAGGCCGCTGTAGGCTCATTGACCAGGCGCAGTACCTCAAGTCCGGCGATGCGTCCGGCATCTTTAGTGGCCTGGCGCTGGGCGTCATTGA
>JACMLA010000587.1 GCA_014379815.1 Bryobacteraceae bacterium
GATGGAGTCGACGCCATTCGGAGAATTCGCCATGCTTCCCCGAAAGCGCGGATCATCGCCTTGACCACATACAGCGGCGACGAGATGATCCATCGCGCTCTGGAAGCCGGGGCAGCCGGTTATCTCTTAAAAGACATGCTCCGCACAGAAGTGATCGGCTCCATTCGAACAGTTGCGCGGGGCTTGCGTTCGATACCCGCCACGGTCGCCGCGCGCGTCGCAGAGAATCTGCCGCGCGTGATGCTGACCGACAGGGAACTGGAAGTTCTTAAGCTCATGGGCCAGGGACTTCGCAATAAAGAAATTGCCCATGTGCTCGCCGTTTCGGAGGGCACGGTTAAGGTTCATGTCGCGAACGTACTCTCAAAGCTCGATGTGCAGGACCGGACGCACGCCGTGGTTGTGGCCCTCGACCGGGGCATTCTCCGGCTTGAGGAATAGCCAAAAGGACTAGTTTCTGATTGCTCAATTTCCTGATGGATTCCAAACAAAATCCCGGTAGGATCGCATCATGCGCATTGTGAAGCACTGTGTTCCAGTATGTCTGGTTCTCTCGTTGGCAATCTGCGCCGCCGCCCAGCAACTGCCACCTGTCTACGACACGGCAACCGTTCAACCGGTGGAAAGCCGCACGATCGCAGAACTTCCACGCAACACGTTTCTGGAGAACATCGTCATCGCTTCTGACGGCACCGCGTTCATTACCAGCCATCTCGACGGGCGCATTCTTCGTATGGCTCCCAATGGAGTGCCACAGCCCTGGGCTCAGATAGACGGTAAGGCTACCGGAATCGCCGAGCGAAAAGACGGAAGTTTCCTCGTGTCCGGCTGGACGAAAGATGACAAAGCCGCCCTTTTCCAGCTAGACACCGCAGGCAGGAGCTCGCTGTTAGTGCTGCTCAAGGGTGGAATGTTTCCTAATGGCGTCGCCCCGTGGAAGGACGACCAATTCTTCTTGGCGGACTCCTATCGCGGCGCGATCTATCTGGTCAATGGGATGACCGGCAAGCACTCGGTTTGGCTTGAGGACGACCGTCTGCGTCGCGCCGATGTTAGCAGTCCAACGCCTGGCGTCAATGGGTTGAAGGTGTTCGGTGGAAGCCTCTACGCTTCCAACACAGCCCGCCAGCAATTGCTGCGGATTGCGATAGATCGCGGCGCAAAGCCCGGCCTAATCTCGCTCGTCTCTTCCTCCAACAACCTCGACGACTTCTCGATAGATGCCACGGGCAATCTATATGGCACCACGCACGTTTACAACAAGGTGGTCAGGGTCGCGCCGGACGGCACGACGACGGTCATCGCAGGAGAAGAGGATGGCGTTACCGGGTGCACCGCCCTAGCCTTTGGCCGCCGCCCAACCGATCGTCACCGCCTCTATGTCGTAACGAATGGCGGAATGTCGTTGCCTCCGCCCGGTGGTGTGGAGACCGCTAAAATCGTCGAGCTCGACCTCACAAAGGTTTTATCCAGTCAGCAAGCCAGGTCAAAAGGTCAAAACATGAAAACCAGCATCACGCCGCTCCAGATTACTTCCAGTTCAGATCGCGTAGCAGTCCTGAAGACAGGCAGTGGACCCGCCGTTGTAATCATCCACGGAATCGGGGGCCACAAAGAGGACTGGCAAGGGGTCATGGGCGTCCTTGCCGATCGACACACCGTCTACGCCATCGATATGATCGGTTTCGGAGGTTCTTCCAAGGACGCACCAGAGATTCCCATTGCACGACAGGCCGACGCCGTCGAAGCCCTTCTGGACTCCGAGCACATCGATAAGGCATCGCTGATCGGCAACTCGGTCGGCGGTTGGGTTGCCGCCACTTTCGCCTCCACGCGTCCCCATCGCGTCGACAAGCTGGTGCTCGTCGATGTCGGCGGATTCAAGGCCATGTTCGAGTCGCCTTCGCCCGTCAACTTCTATCCCGAATCCGTCGCGGACATGCAAAAGCTCTTGAGCCTGGTTACCTCGGATTCTTCCAAACATACCGCCGAGTTCGCAGCCACGGCTCTCGATGCTCTGAACCAGAGCGGAGACCGGGCGGCCGGGGAAGCCGTCTTCAAGGGTCTCTTTCCATCTCCCCGGCTGGAAGAGGTGATGCCTGCGATCAAGGCTCCAACCCTCGTTGTGTGGGGCGCACAGGACAAGCTGTTCCCACCGGTTATCGCCGACCTGGTTAACGGAGGCATTGCCGGCTCCCGTAAAGTTCTTATCGAGGGTGCCGGGCACTTCTCTCAATTGGACAATCCTGTGGAATTTCATCGTGTGGTCACCGGGTTCCTGAACGAAACGTCACCCAGGTAAACGACTTGGCGAACAGGAGCGGGGCGCGGTGGATCCGGACACTGCGCTCCGGGCCGACTACTCTTAATCTGGCTCACCCAAGGGTTCTAACTCATGCTGAGACGATATTTTCTTCTAGCTTCAGGTCTTGCCCAGGTAGCGAAATCAGCAACCAAAACGCCGCTTCAGCGCCTGATGGAAGGAAACCGTCGCTATGCGAAATCGCAGTTGAGGCACCCGGATCAAACTCTCGAGCATCGCCAGAAAGTCTCCCGCGAGCAACATCCCTTTGCCGCCGTCCTGAGCTGTTCCGATTCCCGCGTACCGCCCGAAATCATCTTCGATCAGGGGCTGGGCGACTTGTTTGTTGTCCGAAACGCCGGCCATGTGATTGACGACGCAGTTGTCGCCAGCCTTGAGTACGCCCTTGGGCACTTGGGTGTCAAGTTGATCGTTGTGGTGGGCCATTCCCGATGCGGAGCCGTAGCGGCCGCAATGGGGGGCGACCGCTCCGCTCACCTCGCAGCTTTGGTCGACGCGATTCAGCCCGCCATTGATGCCGCAAAAGTGAAATACTCCCGGGTGGATCCTGCCGAGGTCGTACGAACCCACGTCCAACTGGAGACCGCCCGCCTCGTCGCCAGTCCGCCAATCATTTCGAAAGCTATCCTCTCCGCAGACTGTCAGATTGTGGCCGCAGTCTACGACCTGGATACAGGGCTGGTGGTCCCTGTAGGCTAAAGAAACATCTCCGCTAAAGAAACATCTCCATAGATACGTCCGCCCTGGCGTAAGGGGAAGGAATGACCCGCTCTGGAGGAATATGCTGGAAACCAGCCGACTCGTAAAGCCGCAGCGCGGCACCCAGCTTCCGGTTCGTTTCCAGCGAGAGCCGTTTCGCTCCAGCCAACCGAGCTCTCTCTATCACCGCTTTGAGCAAACGCCGTCCAACCCCACTCCCCTGACTCGCTGGATCCACCGCCATCTTCGCCACTTCGAAATCAGTCTCGCTGAGACGAACCAGAGCGCAACAGCCAATGCACTTATCCCCTGCGATGGCCAGTAGTATCGTTCCGCCCGCATCTACTATTGTTCGCTGTGGGTCCAGAAAAGCTTCTTCGTCCTTAGCCTCCATCTGAAAATACAGCGTGATCCAGTACTCGTTCAGCGACCGGAAAGCGGCTTCGTCGCCGCGTGCAAACTCGCGGATCAGAAGCCCTTGCGTAGTTTGCATGAGGTCGTTCATAGGCGCAATAGATCAAGCCTAACGCGATGTCTCACAAGACGTCCAATATCTGAGTACTCTGGATTAAGACTGTTGCGATATGGACACTTCTATTGAGCTTCGTCATTTGCGTTACTTTCTCGCTGTCGCCGAGACACTTCATTTCGGCAGAGCGGCGCAACAACTTGGCATGGCACAGCCGCCCTTAAGTCAGCAGATCAAGAAGCTGGAAACGCTGTTGGGCTACGCGCTATTTGACAGAACAACCAGAGGCGTACAACTCACTCCGGTTGGCCGGTTCTTTCTCGAACGCTCCCGGACCAGCTTGCAGCGACTCTCCGAAGATGTAGAAAGAACGCGTCGTTTTGGCGCAGGTCACGAAGGTGAGCTGACGGTCGGATTCGCCGGATCGACAATGTTTACCGGGTTGCCAACGGGGATTGAGCGGTACCGTCGCTTGTATCCGGGCATCGCATTGCGCCTCCGGGAACTTGTCACCACGGATCAGCTGGAAGCACTCCACGCCGGCACACTCGACTTGGCATTCCTCCGCGACAGTCATAAGGCGAACCCGTTAATCATCCGCTCGATCCTGCAGGAACGCTTTGTCGCGGTCTTTCCGACCGGCCACCCACTGGCGTCTCGCACCTCGTTGCGCCCGCGAGATCTGCAGGGTCTCCCGTTCGTTCTTTTCCCGCGAAGCATGGGGGTTCTCGCCTTTGACCGAACGATGGAGTGTTGTGAGGATGATGGGTTCCGCCCGGACATTGTCCAGGAAGCACCACAATGGCCGACACTGATCCGGTTGGTTGCTGCCGGGCTGGGAGTGTCCCTGGCGCCGGCCTGTGTCGCAAACATCGTTCTGCCAGGTCTCGTATATCGGAGCGTTCGCTCCCCCCGCCGGACTTCCGTAGATGCAGGTGTACGTCCGGGACCCATTCATCCCGCGGTCACTGCTTTCCTGAAGATTGCAGAGCAGGAGATGCAACTGGCTTAACAATAGCGTCGTTGACGTACGGAGCCGGCAGCCATCGGAACCCGTCGCCATCTCTCACCACGTGCCCAATCCCGGGAAACGAAGTGTGAGCTGGTGCCACCAGGTAACCTTCTTCAGCAGCCTGCGCAAAAGCTTTCCCGCGAGTGCGCGCCGCAGAACTCTGATCCATATCAAAAGCGATGGTGATGGATGGCTTCGGGAACTGGACCTCGGTTACGTGCAAAACATCGCCCCAGAAAACAAGCTTCTCTCCCTTGCTTTCGAGCACGTAGAACGTGTGACCCGGAGTATGTCCGTAAGCGGGTTGAGTACTCAGGCCAGGAAACAACCTTGTGGCTCCGTTGAAGGTCTGCACTTTACCTGCTTCCACGTACGGCTTGACCTTCAAGATCGCTTCTCCGAAAAGCTTTTTCTGCAGTTCCGATACACCCGTCGCATTCGTCTCGCAGAGCCAGTAGTCCGTTTCCCGTTGATCACAATGCACCACTGCATTCGGAAACACCCTCCGCGTCCCATCCGCTGTGAACAGTGGGTCGAAGTCAAAAGCTATCGTACCGTCTGACAGTGATAGGACCTCCAGCGACTGAGACCGCGACTACTGCGAAGAGGGAGACGAGTGTGTTCAACAGTCTCTGAACTAGCAGATACGACAGCAGCCTTGGATGCTTCAAGGAACCTTGAACTATACTGAGGACATGACCGCTAGGCAATCCGGGGAACTTGCACAGGCAGTAGAACTATCGCTGTCCTTAGTCCTTGCAGCCTTAAGCGATCCCACGCGGCGTACTATTGTGCAGCGGTTGTCCTCGAAGTCGGGCTTGTGTTCCTCGTTCGCCGATCTCGGATCGAAAACCGCGCTTAGCTATCACTTCGCAAAGCTCCGTCAAGCGGGAATGACCAGTACCGAAAAGCTCGGCACCTGTCGCTTAATTGCCTTGCGGGCGAGAGAATTGAACGTGGCGTTCCCGGGCCTGCTAAAGGCGATCCTGCGCACCAATGCCCCTTCCCGCTAGCCACGATTACCTTCAGTAAATAGCAACAGGAGCGACCGTGGAGCCTGTAGCACCTTGCATCTTTAGCGGCTGCACAATAAACGCGAATTCGTAAATCCTCTTTACCGCCAGTCCCTCGAAATGCAGGTTCTCCAGCAAGTGAATGCCGTTGACCGCAAGGAGAATTTGATGTACCGGCAGATTCACGTTTGGATCAGGATTGGGGGATATTTCCACCGAGGAATTGTCCGCTCCCACCAGCATCGGGTCCTGCCGCGCAAGCCATTCCGCAGCAGCCACGCCGATTCCCGGGGCGGCCTTGCCATATTTCGCATTGTCCCTGCCCCAGTAGCGACTCCAGCCCGTGCGGATGAGAATCGCATCTCCCTTCTCGAGCGTTAGATTCTGCCCCTTGAGTGCCGCCTGAAGGTCCGCTGGCGTGATCTCATAATCGCCAGGCAGAAACTCGGCCTTTTTCCATGCCGCCACGTCGATGAGGACGCCGCGCGTCATCAGCATACCTACATTCTCAACACCTAGCCTCGTGAATCCGGTCCTCGTCTCAATATCCCCAAGTTTGAAGCAGTTGTACAAACTATCACCAATAGTCTGGTGGCTGAACGCGTCGAACTGGGTGCCAATCTGACCCATCTCCCCGTGAATCA
>JACMLA010000588.1 GCA_014379815.1 Bryobacteraceae bacterium
AAGTGGTCGATTCTGGGGACAGCACTGAACGACGTCAATGGACAGTCTATCGGCGATCTCCGGATCCTGAGACCTCTGACGCCTGCGCTGCAACGCTTCACCGATCTGCGGCTGGAGATCGCAGGAATGTGGGCAGTCGCAATCCTGTTCGCGTTGCTGCTTACGTTTGTCGCCGCGCATCGCCTGCTTGCTCCGATCAAGCTTCTGGAAACAGGCGCCCGCGAAGTTGCGAAGGGAAACTATCAGTATCGGGTTGCGATTGAAGGCGACGACGAAATAGGCCGTCTCGGGCAGTCGTTCAACGCTATGGCAGCCTCGGTCCGCCAGAGCCGCGAAGAGCTCATCCGGCAGGAGCGCCTGCATACGCTGGGCCGGATCGCGAGTTCTGTTGTCCACGATCTCCGGAATCCCCTTGCCGCGATCTACAGCGGTGCCGAACTGCTGGTGGATTCGGATGCGATGCCGGTGGCTCATACGCGGCGGCTTGCAGCGAACATCTATAGATCGTCTCGTCAGGTCTTGTCACAACTGGACGACCTGTTGGCGCTAACCCGGGGAAACGCTCCCGCCGCGGAGAATTGCCGCGTTGCGGAAGTGATCGAAGACGCGTGGTCTACCGTCTCGGCCCAGGCAGAATCCGCCGGGGTGTCCCTCGCAATGGATGGCGCAAAGGAGCTGGAAGCTGTCTTTTCCAGATCGCGAATGGAACGCGTATTCGGCAATCTCTTCGCGAACGCAATCGAGGCCATGCCACAAGGCGGCGAAATCCGCGTGCATATGCGGAACGAAGCCAATTGCACTGTCGTCAGTGTCGCCGATACCGGTCCCGGAGTTCCGCTGGAAGTGCGGAATTCGCTCTTTCAGCCTTTCACGACTGCCGGTAAGTCGAACGGCCTTGGACTCGGTCTTGCGCTGTCGCGCCAGACGGTTCTGGAGCATGGTGGCGATCTCGCCCTCGAAGATTCCGCAGGCGGGGCGTGCTTCCGGGTCTCGCTGCCCGCACAGTTATAAACTCTTCCTGTGACTCAGATTCGTCTCTTGACGCTGCTACTCTCTCTGGTCGTTCGTGCGTCGGCGGAGCACGATCTGCAGATGGTCGCGTGGATGAAGACAATCAACCAGTCGATCGACAGTCTCCGGGAGATGGAAAAGAAAACGGGCCCAAAGGCAGTGGCGCTGGCGGAGCGTCTTGGTGCTGCATACGAAGAAATGATCGGCTACTGGCGTCAGCACGGGGCCCCGGACGCCGTAAAAGTGTCAGCTGACGGCAAGGCGGCTGCCATCGTGCTCGCTGCCGCGGCCTACCGTGGCGAGGAGGCGCAGGCTGCGGAATCGATTCAGAAGATCGGTGCCACCTGCCGCCCCTGCCACGCGGCATGGCGCGAGACCACCAGCACCGGCAAGCACCGCGTGAAGCAACGGGAGCTCAAGTGACCGGGTTCTAGTCTGGTTTTCGCAGGACCATAGCAGGATTGGTCAGGGCTGCCTGCCGGGCGGGCCACCAGGCTGAGGCCGTCACAACTACCAGCAACAGGGCGGCTGCAACCAGGTAGCTGGTCGGATCCGCGCTCGAAACTCCAAACAAAACGGACTGCATTCCACGGGTCAGTAACGCGGACAGAATAAAGCCGGCTGTCATACCTAGCGCGGTTAGTCTGAGCGTTGCAGTCAGGAATGATCTCAGCACTGTTGCGGGTTCTGCCCCCAGCGCCATCCTGATACCGATTTCAAATCGCCGGTCCGCGACACTGCCAGCGATCACACCATACACACCAATAGCTGCCAGCAGGAGAGCGGTCATGCCAAAAATCCCGACCAGCCACGCCTGAACCCGTGGTGCCTGATTCCGTTTCGCCAGGAAATCGTCGATGGTGCGCAGTCCCTCGATCGCTTGAGAAGAATCCACAGTGGCAATCTCGCGCCGGATGGTTTCAGCAATTGCTTTTGGATCGTCCTGAGTGCGCACGACAAAGTTCGCCAGAGGCCAGAACGAATGCGTGTACGCAACGTACATCGACGGACTTGCCCCCGCTTCTCTCTGGGAGGACGACAGATCCGCAACTACCCCGACAACCTCGTACATGTCTTCTGGTTTCGGAGGCCCCTTTCCCCACATCAGGGCAATGTGTTCCCCCAGCGGATTCCTGTCGGTGAAGTATTTCCGGACGGCCGCCTGATTGATCACAGTCCGTTTGAGGCGCAGATCGTCAGCCTGCAGGAAGCGTCCACTTCGCAGAGGAACGCCCATCACCGAAAGATATTCCGGACTGATTACCCGCATATCCATTCGCGACCCAGGCGGGAGGTCGGCCGCTGCCCGGCCCGCGATCACCAGTTCGGAAGACATGGTATTTCCATCGAACGGCAGGCGGTCCGTCAACGCGGCATTCGCTATGCCCGGAATCGTGTCGAGTTTCTCAAGGACGCGAGTATACAAACCACTAACATCGGATTCCGGCATCTGCCATGGCAGCGATAAGCGGAATGTCAGAAGGTGATCCCGTACGAATCCGGTGGGTTGATTCTCGAGATTCCATAAAGTGCGGAATAGCAGTCCGCCTCCAACAAGCAGTGTCATGGACAGTGCAATCTGGACGGCAACCAGACTTTGCCGTAAGCCGCTTCGGGCGGTGCTTCTGCCCTGGGTTCTCAGGGCTTCCTGCGTTTTGGCCTGAGTCAGCCGTAATGCTGGCGCGAGACCCGTAATCAGACCCGACAACAGGGTCATGATCGCGGCAAAGGCCAGCACCGCGGGGTTGAGTTGCACTTCCCCCAGTCGGGGCAGGTCCTGTGGCACAAACCGGACCAGCAGCTCAATCAGCCATAGTGTCGCAGCCACTCCGATCACACCACCTAGGACTGCCACCGACAGACTCTCTGCCAGAAGCAGTCGGATCAAACGGCCGCTTCCCGCGCCGAGCGCCTGACGTACGGCAAACTCCTGCTGACGACCGGCGTTCCTCGAAATGAAGAGATTGGCGACATTCAGGCATGCCATCAAGAGCACGAAGGTTACTGAGCCCAGCAAAATCAGCAGCGGTAATCTGGCCGGGCTCGACAGATAGTCCTGCAACAGGATCGGGTAGGCACCTACATCGGCGTCGGTGTCGGGATACTGGCGTTGCAACCTCAGGGCAACCGAGGCTAGTTCCGTGCGAACCTGCTCCAGGTTTGCGCCCGGGCGGAGGCGGCCAATTTGGGCCAGAAACCGGGCTGAGCGCGGCATCTGCGGATTGATCTCCGGAGCGAAGATCTCGTAATCCTCGAAATCAGACCGGGCGGGCCAGACACCTGCAACCGTATAGAGCGCCCCGTTCAGACGTATGCTCCGACCCGCCGCAGAGGCGTCCGCACCCAGTTTGGTCCTCC
>JACMLA010000589.1 GCA_014379815.1 Bryobacteraceae bacterium
AAGAAGCGAGCGCGGCCCTAAGGCTCGATCTGGTAGGTGAAATTCTCGATGACCGTGTTGGCCAGGAGCTTTTCGCACATCTGGCGGATCTGCTGTTCGATCTGCTGGCTGTTCCGGGCATTTTCTTCTCGCAGCGTTATGCGGAACAACTTGGCGACCCGAACATCTTCCACACTCCCGAAACCGAGCGCGTTCAATGAATGTTCGATGGCTTTGCCCTGGGGATCGAGCACGCCGCTTTTGAGCTCAACGACGACGGTTGCCTTCATGGGGACTCCTTTTGGGGAACAGATTCAACAGGGAAATGTGTCATCCCGAGCGTCGAGCGAGGGATCTGGGCGGTGGCCTTACGCCGTAAATCTCAATTCGGATCGACGTTCGGCCGCAGGGCCCCCGCCCAGATTCCTCGCTCAACGCTGCTACGAAAATAGGGTAACACTCAGGCGGACCTCTCCCCTTGGCGCGTGTTGGCGCGTTGACCGGGACTGCATTGGGTGTAGCTATCCGTTCGCTGCAGGGGACAGAGACACGTTGAAACCAAGCTGGTGGAGCCTCATGACGATTTGGTTCGCCTCGCGCTCACGATTCACCGGGCGTGAAACTGGTAGGCCGACCTCTGCGTAGTCGGTGCCCCGGCTGATCATGTGGAAGATGGTCGTCAAGATGATGCGAGCAATTGCCACGATGGCTCTTTTGTGACCGCGGCGCTTTGCCAGTTGCTGGTATTTGTGCTGGTAGTAGGTTTCGTTTGTCTTCACTGCCGAGGTGGCGATCTGAATCATTCGCCGCTTCAGGTGCGGATTTCCTTTTCGGACTCCGACCTTTCGGTGCTTACCGGCTGACTCGTGACTGCCGGGACAGAGCCCTGCCCATGCCGTCAGATGGCCGTCGCTGCGCCAGACAGACATGTCGACTCCGATTTCGGCGATGACTCCGATCCCCGCCAGCTGATTGACTCCGGGAATCGCATCCAGGCGTCCTAGGAGCTGGCTGAATGGTGAAGCTGCTTCGATCATGGCGATCTCAACCTCGGCAAGGGAGGCGTCGATTTTCCCATGGAGCGACAGCTCTATTCGGAGCAGATTTCGGTGGTGATCGGTCATCGTGCCATCAAGGGCAAGTGTTAGCTGCGGAATCTTCGTCTTCATCTTGTTCCGAGCGAAGCGCGCCATGGCTGCGGGCTTGAGCTTTCCTTCTACCAGCGCCTCGAGCATCTCCGTTCCGGACGTACCGAAAATATCCGTGGCGACTGAACTGAGCTTGATGTTTCCGGTCTCCAGAACACCGTGAATACGGTTCTTCTGCTGCGTCGCGGTTTTGGTCACGCTGTTGTGAAAGCGCGACAACTGACGAAGGTGCCGAAACGGCTTTGGGGGGACAAAGCTGTTGCGGATCAGCCCGTAACAAAGCAGCTTGGCCAGCCACTCGGCGTCATTCTCGTCGGTTTTCCGCCCTGGGACATTCTTGATGTGCTGCGCATTGCCCACCACGATCTGTACGTGACCTTCGAGGATCTCGTATACGGGCATCCAGTAGACACTCGTGCTCTCCATGACCACGTGAGTGCAACCTTCTCCCACGAGCCAGTCTCGTAACTCGATCAAGTCGGCTTTGAATGTGCCGAAGCGCTTCTTGAGTTTCTTCCTCTTCCTTCCGGCAATGACGAGTAAACAGACAACGAGTAAGTTTTTGTGTACATCGATTCCAGCACCACGTTCGATGAGTACATCCATGCAGCTCCTCCTTTCAAAATGAGGAACCGTGTACGCCGACGTGAACAGATAGAGTCTGCTACGCGTGTTCGGCCTTGAGGCCGACAACAAAAGGTGATAACTAATCGGCGCGGGTCCAGCCTTCCAATCGGGGTCTAGCCACCAGCGGTAGAACGACCTCTTCACGGTCCTCTGCGCAAGGTTGTCAGGGCTGGACCCGTGATGTCACCCCTTTTCGTCCAAGGTGGTGGCCGACGCGCCGGCGGCGGGCCTTCCAAGAAACTCATAGGTTTTATGCGGGCTGTTAACGCTGAGACCGCTATAAATTCGATGCGCGGCGAGCCTGAGTTTCTCTCTTCTCAGGCGCGGCGCACCCGCCGTCAAAGGGCTCAGGATGACACTTGCGCGACCGGCGCGCAGGATCGACGGCCTGGTAGAGCGAGCTACCTCTCTAAGAGTGTCACAACCTCCGCATGCCCCGCTTCCCGCGCGTAGTCCGCTGCGGTCTTCTGATCGGCGCTCACGGCTTTGCG
>JACMLA010000590.1 GCA_014379815.1 Bryobacteraceae bacterium
AGGAGGCCGCTCAGCGAAGCGGCTGGTGTGGATGGTGGTGGCAGCGGGCATCGTTATCGCTCTCGTGGGTTCGGCCGCATTTTTGCTTAATTCGCGAAGCCAGGCTTCTCTCAGCGGCACGTGGATCGCCCGCATGCAACGTCCGGGGGTGAAGCCGAACAACCTTCGCTTTCGTCTTGAGTTGACAGGCACAGCGCTGACGGGCACGGTGGAATTCCCTGCCGGAACAGGCGACATTCAGAACGGACTGGTGCAGGATAATCGCATCTCCTTCACCGCCCGTCACGTGCAGGAGCAGCAAACCGAGCCATCCACGGCTTACTTCACTGGAGAGCTTCGCGGACGCGAAATCGACCTCACGGCTACGGACAGAGGCGTGGTCACGAAAGGCGTTGCGCGAAAAGCCAACTAAACGATCGTTGCACTTGGTTTTGGATTTCGCTTCACCGACTGCTATTTGGTTCTGGAAACGGGTTCGCCAATCCACGTTCGAGTCCTCATGTTGCTGAATCTGCGTTGAGAAGTTCAGGAGCAGGCACAGACAATGTCAAAGGTGTAGGAGTCACCTCACAATAACCTTTGTCGTACGCCAGCTGACAGCATCGCCAACAAAATGGATTGCGTGCGTTCAGGGGAAACTCCCGGAAGCGCTGAGATTCGATACCTGACGCCGGTCAGACTTCTCGCTTTCGAAAAGAGGCGAGGGCTATCTCAATTCACGTAGCCCGCCCCAGTCGCAGTCGAGTCAATCAACAGAACCCGGCGGATACCTTTCTCACAAGTCGATCTCCTAAAGGAGCACCCGAATACTCCGATCCCTTAAAGTGAACCCTTATTCTTGCTTTAACGGCTACTTCCAAAAATAATATACGGATTACAGTACTACCTGTAGTTGCCCTCATATGAGGGGCAGGTCAGCGTTTGTGTAGGTAAGTGTTCTCCCCCGTGGACCGGACAAATTAGTGCTGAGTACCGGTGCAGAAACTCCCGAGCAAGCCTGACTTAGTCGCTAACTAATAAGAAACAAAGACATTTTAACTTCTCAGTACCTTGAAAAAACATTATAGGGTCGCATCGATCGTGCCGATAACAGTATTGTGCGAACGCTACCTACGGTTGACCGGGCGGGTGAGAGTCGGGCGCAAATTGAGCTTTGCGGGAGAAGCGGCTGGATGTTACTTATAGATCTTCAGCAATTTAGAACTTCGTCAGCCACCACTGACGGAACAGCGGAAGCTGTTGACTCCGGTTTGCGATCGTTCGCGAAGTCATGCGTTCACGCAGGTCCCAGGGAAAGCAGCAGAGCCATTGAACTGGTACAAGCACGATTTCTCCGGTTTGCAGGTCCGGCGAAACGTGCATTTAAACCTTTGAGGACAATCCGATGAATCTGCTTCCGACAGCTAACAAAAACGGTGGCAGCAAAATGGTGCTGCTGGCTCCGTCTGCTGCTGGCGTTGGTGAACGTCTGGCGCACGTAGAGACAAACTCGGCTCAGCACGAGAAGTTGCTTGGGGAAATGCAACGCCTCCGCGGTGAAGTGTATCTGGAAGACGGAGCCATCACTCGTGCGCAACTGACATCGGATGGACGGCACAAGGTGGCCATCGACGATAGAAGCTGGCATGTGCTGACACTCGATGACAATGGCAGGGTTTCAGGCTGCTCGCGGTACACCATGCATCCGGGTGGCGCCCGTTTTGGCCAGCTCGAACTTTTTAAGTCAGCGATGGCTAGTTGTTCCAAATTCGGAAAGTTGTTGCGTACGGCAGTCGAATCCGAGATGGCGCTCGCGCGCTCTTCGAGGCTTGCCTATGTGGAATTAGGTGGCTGGGCTTTGAGCCCCGCCCTGCGCTGCACGACTGAAGCTCTGAAAGTGGCGCTTGCGACTTACAGTCTCGGCGGACTTCTCGGTGGATGTATAGGTGTTAGCACCGTCACAGTGAGAAATCATTCCTCTTCCATATTAAGGCGAATTGGCGGAGGCTCCCTGCGCGTCGGCGACCAGGTCCTTCCGAGATACTACGATCCGAATTACGACTGCGACATGGAAATTCTGCGGTTCGATTCGCGGAGTCCGAACGCCAAGTTCCAGCACTGGATTGAAAGCATTCGCGAAATGATGGTCGATATGCCTGTGATCTGCGCGACAGGTGACAGCCGGAAAATCAACGAGGCTGTTTCGATGCTTCCTATGGTTTACAACCCGGCGATGTTGCCGCAAGCATTGCCGCTTTCCGCCTGAGTTCCACCGTGAAACCCGCGGTCGAAGCTGCGGCTGGTGCGATGCTGAGAGCGGTAAGCAATGAGCTTCAGCAATATCGAGAGCGCCTTCGCTGCCTGGTCCGAAGTGCTGGGCCCGGAACACGTAATTACGGACCGGGCGGCACTTGAGTCCAGTGCCACCGCCACCTTCCTGACGAGGCAGCGGATTCCCGCGATCCTCCGTCCGTCCACCCGGGAGCAGGTGCAACAGTGCCTGCACGTGGCAAATCGGTTTTCTATACCCGTATACCCAATTTCGAGTGGCTTCAACTGGGGTTACGGGTCTCGGGTACCCGTCGAAGATCAGTGCGCGCTGATGGATCTTCGGAGGATGACTCGCATTCTGGATTTCAGCGAAGATCTCGCCTATGTAACTGTCGAGCCCGGAGTCACACAAGCCCAGCTGCTCACATTCCTGCGTGAACGCGGATCGCGTCTGTGGCTTGATGCCACGGGCTCAACGCCCCTGTCGAGCCTTATCGGGAACACGATGGAGCGCGGCTTCGGGCACACACCCTATGGAGATCACTTCGCCACCTCTTGCGGGCTCGAAGTGGTGATGCCAGATGGCGATATCGTTGAAACGGGCTTCTCCAGATTTCCAAATGCCAAGGCAGGTCCGGTATATCGCTGGGGTGTGGGTCCGTCGATCGATGGCCTTTTTTCCCAATCCAACCTTGGTATCGTAACCCGCATGACTGTCTGGTTGATGCCGGCGCCGGAGTATTTTCAGGCTTACTTCTTCCGGTGCGATGACGAAAACGGGCTGCCAGCTCTGATAGACGCACTCAGACCTCTGC
>JACMLA010000074.1 GCA_014379815.1 Bryobacteraceae bacterium
CTGCGGCTGGCTCGCGTTCAGACTGCCGTTGGTTTTCGGGGCGGCTGGTGATGTGACGCGCGAGATGGAGGGGCCGCTGTGCAATCTCCCTGCCGTCTTCAATCGCCTTGAGGTGCAGAGGCGGCCGGTACGTGACGTGCTGTGTGAAAGCAGGGTCAGCGAAGTATAGGATTTGCGTGCCGTGGATGGCTGGGTGGCCGGAAACGAAAATCAACATTTCGCCTGGGGCGACGATCCGTTCATTGCGGCCGTTGCCGACCTTTTTGGCTGGCGCGATGCGCAAGATTTCATCGGGGGTCATCAATGGACGCTCAATCTGCTGCACGCTGGAAGTCATGTGATCGAGGACGGCGGAAGCGCGGTGTCCGCTGAAGCTGAAGCTGGCCTTTTCTATGGTGATGGTCCCGGTCATCTTGCTCAGCAATTCCGCGGTGGACTGCTTATTCGGTGCGAACGCAATGCGAACGTGGCAGTTAGAAACAACACTTTCGTGTTGGCCGTACTGCTCGATGATCTGCTCAACGTCTTGCGCGATCAGATACGTTTTAATCCCATAGCCGCCCATGTAGGACAGCGCGTCGGCGAACAGTTCCATTTTTTTAAGCGTCGGGAACTCGTCAATCAGCATGAGTAGCCGGTGCTTGTTGTGGACTCGCTCAAGAGGCGCTGGCTGCCCTTCCGGGGCGGCGCCTGCTGCGCTGGCCTCCGCTTGTTCGGCTGCTGCGCCTGGCTCGGTGTTGGGCGGCGCGGCGAAGGCCATGCGCTGCGTGAGGCGGTTGACGATAAGTGTGAAGGTGAGGCGCACCAGCGGGGTGAGCCTCAGCCGGTCACTTGGTGGCACCACGATGTACAAACTAACCGGCTTCTCGAAATTAACCAGATCGTTGACCGTGAAGTCACTTGCGGCGGTGTTGCGCCTCACCAGGGGGTCGGCGTAAACGGAGAAGGCTGTATTAACGGTCGAGACTACAGAGGAAAATTCCTTATCCGCCTTGTCTTTCATGGTTTGGACGTGCTGCAAAACAACAGGATGAGTACGGGTAGGCCGACCGTTGGGAAGGGTCCAGTTCATCGTGCCGTTCGGATCGTGCTCCTCGTTGGCCATGTCCGTCAAGGTGTCGCGAAAGCCCTTACCAAAGACACTGAAGAAGCTGGCCAGGTCTCCGAGGTTCGCTTCCCTGCCCTCCAGGCGAGCCTTGTAGCAAAGATGGAGTAATGCGCCGGTGACGATCTGCGCGGCGGTGTCGATCCAGTGCGTATCGTTGGGCCGGTTGTCCATGGTCTTCACGAGGATGTCGGCCATATTCTGAGCGTCGGAAACATCCCTGAGGGTGAAGACACGAATTTCGTTGAGGGGGTTGAAGCGGGTAGTTTTTCCCGATTCATCGCAGGGGGCAAACTGAAGACAAAGATGTCCAGTTCTGTGCCGGTAGCCTGCCGTCTTCTCCCAGTTCTCACCTTTGATGTCGTAAACGACGCATGATTCGGTCCAGCCGAGCAAAGTCGGGATCACCAAACTGACGCCTTTACCTGAACGCGTCGGAGCGAATGCGAGAATGTGCTCGGGGCCATCATGACGCAGGTAGCGCATGGTCTGGTGCTCTCCGTCATACCAGCC
>JACMLA010000591.1 GCA_014379815.1 Bryobacteraceae bacterium
ATCGAGACGGCAATCATCGCGGGAACCCGTTTCTCGGCGATCAAGTTATCGAGAGCGGTAAACAACATCCTGTCTGGCCCGTCCGCCCCTACGAGCAACGGCGCCTCCGTTCCGGGTACGTATTGCTTAGGAACATACACCGCCACTTTGCGGGTATACGGAGCAGGACGGGTGCTAATGAGGAGCTTGCTCGGATCCGAAGGGTCAGGTCTGGGGGAGCTGTTCGGCTCACGAACCACGCCGGGATAAATCTTGCTGTCCCGGGATTCCATGATGAATTCGTAGACTTCCCCCTTAGGCACGCCTTCCTTCGCGGTCATCTCCCGCGCAGGATTGTGGGTCGGGCCAAGGATAAAGTTGCCGTTCTCCTTAGCCGACGGAATCGAGCCATCCGGCAATTCTTTTGCCTTAACGTATCCGGGAGTATTCGGATCACGCGCAGGTGCCTGTGGGCGCGGTGTGCGGACCTGTGGCGCCTCAGAAGGAGCTTGCTGCGCCGGAGCTTGAGCCCTCGCCGGTCCGAATCCAGCAAGCAGGCAGATCAATAACGTCTTCGCGGAAATATCAACCATCAGCACTCCTTTTCCACCAGTATTCTTTCATAGACTCATGAAGTTCGTGCCCCACCCGGGAACCGGCACCCACATTCCTAGATATGCTTTTAAGAAACTTAGATATGCTTTTAGGAAATTATGAAGCTTGAGAAGTTTGGGATCGCGATCGCCCTGACACTGCTCCTGTGTTCCGGTGAGGAACTTCCGATTGTGTCAACTGTCGAATTCCAGCCACTCGCGGCGCAGGTTGCCCGCGTCCTGCAGGCTATGGAAATGATTGGTGAGCCTCTTCCCCTTGACGACACCCGGCAGCTTAGGCAACTACTCGAAGGTCCTGCGACCACGAAGTCCCTCGAAGCGATTCAGCGGGTCCTCGACAAACATTCTCTCGTCGGCGTGGAGATCAACCCCGAGAGTCGGGTCAAGGTGCAGCAGGGTACAGCGAAAGCGGAGCTGGTCGAACAAGGCTGGCGTGCCTTCCTGGTCAAAGTCCACAATCAGGCCGGAGTCACTGCGGTTCTCGCGCCAGGCAGTCCGAATGCAGGACCAGTTCCAAATCAGCCGGCCAACGCAGCGCGCGTTCGGTGGATGGATCTGGAGATGGTCAACAAACAGCCGATGAAGGCACACCTTTCTGGCCTCGATCTGGAGTACCGCATCCTGCAGTTCTACGCGAAGGATTCTGGCAGGCGCGAAGCGAAAATCTCATTCGATGTAGGCCAGGGTTCCCAGGACCTCGGCTTCCGCAGCGAGGTCGACATTCTGTTTTCCATCGTGCCCTCCGCGAAGATCAGTCTGCGCGTCCTCGACTGGAACGACAAGCCAACTACGGGCTCGTTCCTGATCAAGGATCAGCGAAACCGCGTCTATCCCTCGCAAACCAAGCGCATCGCACCTGACTTCTTCTTTCATCAGCAGATCTACCGCGCCGACGGTGAAAACATCGCGTTGCCGCCCGGCAAGTACACCATCGAATACTCACGGGGTCCCGAATACCACCGCAAGGTCCAGTCCCTGACAATCGCTGACAACTCTCCCCGAACTCTGACGTTTCGGCTTGAGCGCTGGATCGATCCAGCAAAGCTGGGCTGGTTCTCTGGTGACCACCACATTCACGCTGCTGGATGCGCACACTACGAACGTCCCACCGAGGGCGTCTATCCCCAGGACATGATGCGCCATGTTCTTGGCGAAGATCTGAAGATCGGCTCGGTACTCACCTGGGGGCCCGGGTGGTACTTCCAGAAGACATTTTTCGAGGGCAAGGACAATGCGCTCTCAACAGACGAGCATCGGATACGTTACGACGTAGAGGTCTCCGGCCACCCTTCAAGCCACGCCGGGCACTTGCTGTTATTGAGGCTGAAAGAGCAGGACTATCCCGGCACAAAGCGTATCGAAGACTGGCCTAGCTGGGGTCTGCCCATCCTTCGCTGGGGCAAGGAGCAGGGGGCGATAGCAGGCTACACGCACTCCGGCTGGGGCCTCTCACTGAAAGAAGAGAAGCTGCTGAGTTATGAAATGCCGCCCTTCGATGGCATCGGCGCCAACGAGTTTGTCGTTGCGGTCACGCACGGTCTGGCCGACGTGATTTCCGCGGTAGATACGCCCTATCCCTGGGAGCTCAACATCTGGTACCACACCCTCAACGTCGGCTATCGCACACGCATCAGCGGAGAGACGGACTTTCCGTGTATCTATGGGGAACGCGTAGGACTTGGTCGCAGCTATGTCCGCCAGGCCGCGCTCGACTACGACGACTGGGTCGTCGGACTGCGGGAAGGTCGTAACTATGCGTCCGATGGCCGCAGCCATCTTATCGATTTCCGTATCAATCAAGTCCAGATGGGCTCAGGCAAAGATGTCGAGCTCCCTAACGGCGGGACAGTCAAGGTAACAGCCAAAGTAGCTGCGCTGCTCGACCAACAACCAGACGACAGCATACGCAAATTGCCCTACGACCAGAAGCCGTACTGGAATGTCGAACGAGCGCGGATCGGGGATTCGCGAAAGGTGCCGGTGGAGCTCATCGTGAACGGGCGAGCGGTGGAGCGCACCGAGATCGAGGCCGATGGAAAGTTACGGGACGTGGCGTTCCAGCTTGCCCTTCCGCAAAGCAGTTGGGTGGCCCTCCGCATTTTGCCGTCGTCTCACACCAACCCGATTTGGGTGACAGTCGGAGGCAAACCTGTACGGTCGTCGAAACGAAGTGCCAAGTGGCTGCGGGAAGCGGTAGACGTATGTTTCCGGCAAAAAGTCAACCGCGTACGCTTAACGGAACAAGGCGAGATGATCCGCGCCTACGACCAGGCAAGGGAGACCTACAACCGCCTGATAGCCGAGAGCCCTGTCGATTGACTGATATCGCGCCTAAAGCAGAGATCCGCGCAAGAGCGCGGCAGCCACACTGAAGTAAATCACTAATCCGGTAACATCCACTAAAGTGGCCACAAACGGCGCCGAGGCGCTTGCCGGATCTAATCCAGCTCGCTTCAGGATAAACGGCAGCATAGATCCGCTAAGTGTTCCGAACAGCACGACTCCAAGTAAGCTAAAGGCCACAGTCAGCCCCACTTTCCAGTAATGCTGACCATAGGAACCCGCAACAGCATGCCACAGCAAGATGCGACAGAGTCCAATTACCGCGAGAATACTCCCTAGTACAAGTCCAGCAAAAAATTCGCGCCGGACCACCCGCCACCAATCTCTTGAGCGAACCTCTCCCAGGGCCATTGCCCGGATGACAAGTGTCGTTGCCTGTGAGCCCGAGTTTCCTCCGCTGCTAATAATCAAGGGTATGAAAACTGCCAGAACAACAGCCTTCTCAATCTCTTGCTCGTAGTGAGCCATCGCGGTAGCAGTCAGCATCTCTCCAACGAAGAGAATGGCGAGCCATCCCGCACGCTTCCGGACAAGCTCACCAAATCTGGTGGCCATGTAGGGAGCTTCCAGCGCCTGCATGCCTCCAAGACGCTGGATATCTTCGCTGGCCTCTTCCTCCACAACATCCACAATGTCGTCGACCGTGACAAGACCCTTCATCCGGCCTTGTTCGTCCAAAACAGGAACAGCAAGCAACCCGTGCTCCTCGAACAAGCGTGCGACATCCTCCTGATCGGTATCTTCCCCGACGGAGACGAAGCGTGTGCGCATCACGTCATTCACGTGCTTACCGCGCTCTGCTGAGAACAAATCCCGAAACGAGGCGACACCTAACAGGCGCTGTTCCTGATCGAGAACATATGCGTAGTAGATCGTTTCCACCTGCCCGGCTTGCCGGCGCAAATAGGCAATCGCTTCGTCGACCGTCATCTCCGATCGCAGACGAGCGTACCTCGTGCTCATCAAGCCGCCAGCCTCATCCTCCGCATAGGCCAGAAGCGCGGAAACCTCTCGTTCCGTTGCATAGTCGAGATACCGCATCAATAGCCCGCGTTGTTCTTCTGGGCTCTCCTGTACCAGATCCGCAACGTCATCGGGAGCTAAAATGCGGACCCACAGGCGCCGTTCGACCTCGGGTAGCCCAAGTACAAGTTCTGATTGCTCGCGCGCCGTCAAGCTCAAAAAGAACTCATCGTCCTCACCCGGAGGCAGACGCTTGAATGCAGCAACCTGCTCCGCGTTGGAAAGGTCGCGCCACATGTCGGCGGTAAGCGTAGATGGATTCGTTGCTTCGGCCATAGACTCAGGGACCCGCGGTACTTACTGCAAAGGAACAAACTACGGCAAGCGTGTTCTAACTTTTCTAGACAGCATTCCGCGACAAGCGTATGTCGTATTCTCTGTCAACAAACTTCCACTCTTCCGTACTCCGGAGCGCGGCGACCATTTCGTCAAAGGCGTCCGCGTCTGCCTTGGCATAGTCGAAGAGAGTGATGAAGTCGAATGGCTGACTCGCATCGAGATCCCTACAGTGATGCAGCCGCCTTGCGACAGCTGGCAGGTATTTCAAGCCCGTCCTGGTATGGTGAGATTGTTCTTCAAAAATCGCCCGGCGCTCTTCCTGCGACAGGCTCCACCATTTGGCATTCTTCCGAATCGGAATCAGCGCCGCCAGTGTGGCCTCGGGCCGTCCAATGGCAGCCTGCTTAGCCACCAGAAGTTCTTTCTCCCCACGTGTGACATACCGTTCGTTGCTCGTCACTCCGCGCAAAATCCAGGTCGCCCCTTCGGGCACTTGAGAAACAGCTCCGTTATGAATGTCGACCTTCTCCGCCACGGGCAGTGGATCGCCCACAACAGCACTCGCCTTGACGACGGACCATTTCCCTGCATTCCCACCCAGAAACGTGAACAGCCTTGGGTTTTGGTTCATTCTTGCCTCGCCAGGTTTTCCCGATTCAGGAACTTCTCCGCCAAACGCAAGACCGCTCCAGAGTCCGGCCAGAAGGGTACTGCGAAGCGCTGTCCGGCGCCCGACAGACTCGACATCACACAAATCATCGCTATCCGGGTCGCTCGCTTGATTACCCATAAAAGCTCACCACTTTTGACTGCCTCGCCTCAGCCCGTTAACCTCAGCCCGTTAACCTCAGCATAGATCAGCGTGTCGAATTCACGTCAATGGGAATGGAACGCAATCACTTCGTAGCTCCGGCCAGTGTTCTCCAGATGCCACACACGCAGCAATGCTTCGAAATAGGGTACTTTGCTGCCTTCAGCTTTCACGCGTTGCAGCAGCGCTCCCATCCGTTGTTCGTCCGTCAGCAAATTGCCTGCAGCCTCGGTCCCTGACGCTTCAGAACCAGCCAGAATCAGCACATTCCCGGTTCGGCTAAGGTTGGGGAGGCAAGCCACAATCGCGAATGCCTCAGACCCGGAAGTTCCGCGACCCTGACTTCGATAGCTCGCTGGCTCGCCGTCCTGGGGATCATGGTTTTCTATCACCACGGGAGCAGCAGCACCGTCGCGGGACAGGCTGAAATCCTCCCGACTGGTACGCAATCGAAAGTCCATCCGATCCTCAAAAAGCCGCACCCAGGGAATCGCTCTCTGCGACCCAATCAGCACATGGTTGCCTGAGTGAAACGCCCTGACACTTGCGTCTCTGGCATGCAGAACCGTGCTGCGGTCGCCGATCAGCTGGGCTTCATACAATCGCTTCACGATCTGGGCATCGGCCAGAGAAGTATAACGACGCGCCAGCAAGTAACGCAGCAAAGCCATTTCGTCGGGAGAACCCGCGTGCTGTTTAAGAAGCCCATCCCACTGCCGCTGCGCATACTGGTCAACGCTCAACGGTGCTTCGAGAGCATCCTGTACCGCAGCCAGAGCCGAGTCCGCCAGAATCACACTTGTCTGCTGATCGCCTTCGAAGCGTTGCCAGAAAGCCTGCACTGTCGGGCCTGCCGTGGCGTTATCCGAAACGCGTAGAACCTGAAACAGAAGCACACCGCACACTATCGCGAGTACTCCGCTGAGACCCGCCAGCGCAAGAACTAGTCGGGAAGTCTTCCTCGGTCGCTCTGGCACAACCACCAGATCAGGCGGCTGTGGCTGTTCCCGCCGGCGCAGCACCGGCACGTACGATCCCTGTGGAATTAACAGGACTTCTGGTTCGCTGGAACCTTCTTCCGCAAAGTACCGTTCCAG
>JACMLA010000592.1 GCA_014379815.1 Bryobacteraceae bacterium
TGTGCGTTCTGCATCGAGTCGAAAAGACCTGCAACGGTCTTGTATCCTGTCGTTGTACTTGCCATGATTTCCTCCAGCTTCAGTGCACCCGTTCGACTTCCAGACGCTCCTGGCGAACGGTGTGAGTTTGTGGTTCGCGGACTTCACTCCGTCGTCGGGTGATCCGCATTTCCTCGCGCAACACGAGGCGCTTTTCCACAACAAGCACCTCCTCCAGTACAGGGAGCACCAGAGTGTCCCCTTCGTACCGTGGTTCCACGAAAGCTCCGTCAATAATCCGGTTTACTGGAACCCTTTCCACATCCCACGTCTGGTGGATAAGGGGCTCGTCAACTACCGACTCTTTCTTGTCGACGTGTTTTTGGATCCGAATGCTTCCAGTCGCAACCGTTTGTTTTTCGACACGGAGTTGTTCTTCGATAGCCGGAATGACAACTTCTTTTCCAGCTGAGTGCTGCGAATTGCCAGCCGATATTCTTTCGACGCCCGCATGAGCTTCGATCAGACTTTGGGCTGGAACCGTTAGGCGGTAACTGTTATCGTCTATGGGTTGCAACAGATTACTGCCCACGAAAAACTCCTGGCCATCCTGCAGCCGGATCAGCTTTTCACGTTCGTTATCGAGGAAGCGGGATCCGGTAAGCACAATGCCGCGGACGCCGTCTGGATCTACAAATGGAAATTGTCTGGGCCGACTCATTAGCGCACTTGACTCCCGCATTCTCAGTGCACCCCGTGTGCCAATCTGCTAACCACTGAAGAACGCTGAACCGCACCCAGGCCGCGGAGGATTTTTTACGCAGAGTGGGAGGTAATTACGGTCGCTGCCGCAGCTTTTCCAGTTCAGTCTGCATCAGGGAACGAACAGTGTCACGCAGAGATTCAGCTTCATCGAAGTCTGACGAAGGAACCGGCGCAAGCACTCGCAAGAGAATGTTCTGTGTCGGTCCGAACATCCAGCTGGCGCGGGGAAGCGCAGTTCCTGTACCTTCCACCACCAGCGGCAGCACTGAAACCTTTTCCCGAAGTGCGAGTTGAAACGGACCATCGCTGAATGGCAGAATGTCGCCAGTTCGGGAGCGTGTTCCTTCGGGGAAAGTAATAATGCTGAGCCCATGTTGCAGAGTGCGAACACATCGAAGGAACGAGTGTGCGGCTTTCCGCCGATCGTCCCGGTCGACCCCGATATCCCGCGAGACCCGCATCATCCAGCCGAAGACAGGCACTCGGAGCAGCTCCGCTTTGCCAAGCCACTTCGCCTCCAGAGGGAGGTGTGCCACCAGAGGAATGTCGGCCAGCGACTGATGATTGCTGACGACCACATAGACCTGGCCTGGGACGATTTGCTCTTGCCCGGATACGATCACGTTCCAGGCGGGATTTACTCGCGCGACGGCGGGTCCAAGCCGGCGAAACCACCGGGCTGTTCTGCGGCGAAGCGGATCGCGATCAAACGCAATAACCAACCACAACAGCGGGACCCAAAGCACCACAATCACAGCCGTAGCAGACCAGATCCAGACGGATCGCAAAACTCGAATCATTAGCGAAGTTTTCAGGAGCGAAGTTTACAGGATAAACCCCAGGGCAATTGATATCCTCTGGGTTGGAACAAGCACAGCTAATCTGTTTTGAGCCTTCCTGCCGTTCTACCTATCCTGTCACTGAGGTTATCTACAATTGCCGGAGGTGTGGCGGACTTCTGGAAGCGGATTACCCCGGCCGCATTCTCCTTCCTGAGACGCTGAAGGCGGTCTGGCGGAGTCGGCGCTGTGACAATGGCCGTATCGCGCAAAGCGGTGTCTGGCGCTACAAGGAAATGATTCCGTTCCTGGAAAGCGACTCCGATATTGTCACTCTTCGGGAAGGCAACACTCCGCTGCTTCCATCTCAGAAGGCGGCCTCGTGGGCCGGTCTTGATGCGGTCACCTTTAAACACCAGGGCTTTAATCCAACCGGATCTTTCAAGGACAACGGCATGACTTGCGGTGTGGCCCAGGCGGTCCGGCTGGGAATGCAGCGCGTGGCCTGCGTGTCCACAGGCAATACCTCTGCCTCGATGGCGGCGTACGCCAGTGCAGCGGGTCTGAAGCCGATGGTGTTCATCCCTGCTGGCAACATCTCCTACGGCAAACTTGCCCAGGCTCTGGAGTACGGCGCACTCACTTTGCAGGTAGACGCAAACTTCGACCAGATTCTGAAACTGGTGCGGGTCTTGAGCGAGAAGCTCGGAATCTATCTCCTGAATTCCATCAACCCGTTTCGTATCGAAGGGCAGAAGACGATCATGGTGGAGCTGATGGATCAGCGCGACTGGAATCCACCAGAGTGGATCGTGCTGCCAGGTGGAAATCTCGGCAACGTTTCCGCCTTCGGAAAAGGGCTGCGCGAGCTGCTGGGAGCGGGCTTCATCTCGCGTATGCCCCGACTCGCCGTGATTCAGGCCGAGCACTCCGCTCCGTTCTACGAATACATGCACTCCGGAGGCACCGGCGATTTGGAGTCAGTTTCCAATCCTGAAACCCTGGCGACGGCAATTCGCATTGGCGATCCCGTGTCGTGGCCCAAGGCGAAGCACGAAATCGGCGCAACCGACGGCATTGTCGAGAAAGTCACCGAAAGCGAGATCGCGGACGCGAAGGCGCAAATTGGAGCCGCAGGCATCGGCTGCGAACCCGCTTCTGCCGCCACCCTCGCGGGTATTCGAAAGCTTCGTGCAGCTGGCGTAATTCGGGCCGACGCGGACGTAGTGGCCGTACTAACCGGACACGTTTTGAAAGATCCGGATTACGTCTTCAAGTACCACACCGGAGCTCTGAAGGCGCCAGATGGATCCCTGCTGCCTTCTACTTACGGCAACGCGCCCATCTCCGTTCCTAACGACGCGGATCGAATCACGGAAATGCTGTTACGCGGGTAACGGTACACTGAAAGTATGCGAATCCGCGACCTGCTGGCACGGAAACAGCCTCTGTTCTCCTTCGAGTTCTTTCCGCCCAAATCGGACGAGGCTGGAGCGCAGCTGGAGCGGACCATCGCGGATCTGGTGCCCCTCGACCCTGACTACGTGTCTGTCACGTACGGAGCTGGTGGTTCCACCCGCGAAAAAACCATAGACATTGTCAGCCGGATTAAACGCGAGACCGGACTCGAAGCGATGGCTCATCTCACCTGTGTAGGTTCGACGACACAGGAGTTGAAGAGCGTCTTACAAAGGCTTACCGATGCTGGCGTGGAAAACGTTCTCGCGCTGCGCGGCGATCCACCCAAAGGCCAGAAGGAATTCACCGCCGTCGAAGGCGGCTTCCAGTACGCCAGTGAGCTGACTAGCTTTATTCGCGAGTCAACTGACGGAAGCATTTCTGTGGGAGCCGCGGCATACCCTGAGAAACATGTTGAGTGCGGGAATCCCGCAGTCGATCTCGCCAACTTGAAACGGAAGGTTGATGCGGGTGCAGGCTTTCTCGTGACCCAGCTGTTTTTTGACAACCGCAAGTACTTCGAGTTTGTGGACAATGCCCGTGCCATAGGCATCACCGTCCCGATCATTGCCGGGATAATGCCGATCACTAATGCGTCTCAGGTCGAACGCTTCACCCTGATGTGCGGAGCGTCCCTCCCCTATCGCCTCGCAGTCGAGCTGGACCGGCGTCGTAACGACCCTCAGGCTGTCATGCAGTTGGGCGTTGCACATGCCACCGCACAGTGCATCGAGTTGTTGCAGTGCGGCGCGCCTGGTGTTCACTTTTATACCCTTAACCGCAGCACCGCGACGATGCAGGTCCTGACAGCACTCCGGACCATTGGATTCGGCAATGACGGATTCGTCAATCGCGGGTTCGTGGGTCAGGAAAGCACGGTTACCGCGGCGTAATCAGCCCGCCCTGTTTGTCCGCCTCGCCCCCGGGAATCCGGGGAAACCGCGTAGAAAACGCCTCAAGATATTTCAATCCGGTTCCTGTGTTGAAGATCACGATGCGTTCCTCGCGGTGAAGGAAACCTTCTGCGAGCAGTCTCCGCACCGCAGCCACGCACGCGCCACCTTCCGGTGCTGCAAATACTCCTTCTGCCCGCGAACATTCCAATGCCCCATCCAGCATGTCTGCGTCACTAATTGCCAGAGCGGTCCCATTTGTCTCACGCATGGCACGGATCATCAGCGCGTCTCCCAAAGGCTTGGGCACTCGCAGACCGCTGGCTACTGTGGCCGCGTTGGGGTAGAACTGCGCGCGTTCTGCACCTGCCTTCCAGGCCTCGACCATTGGCTGGCACCCCTCAGCCTGAACCGCGATCAGTTTCGGACGTTTGGAGCCCACCCAGCCTAGTGCCTGCATTTCGTCGAAAGCTTTCCACATGCCGATAAGGCCAACGCCCCCGCCCGCCGGATACAGGATCGCGTCGGGCAGTTCCCATCCGAACTGTTCGGCAACCTCGTAGCCCATCGTCTTCTTGCCTTCGATGCGGTAAGGCTCCTTCAGCGTCGATACCTCGAACCAGCCTTCGGTGGCCTTTCGCTCCGCGACAATCCGGCCGCAATCGGAGATCAATCCGTCTACCAGAGTGACGTGCGCCCCCACTGCGCCGCACTCCACAAAGTTCGAATGGGGAACGTCCTGCGGCATGAAAACGTGTGCCTCGATGCCAGCCGCCGCCGCGTAGGTCGCCAGAGCGCCACCGGCGTTTCCAGCCGAGGGTATCGCGACCTTGCGTATCCCCAGTTCCTTACACATGGTCACCGCGCAAGACAATCCCCGGGCTTTGAAGGAGCCCGTTGGGTTCAGACCTTCATCCTTGATCCAGAGATCATCGGCCCCAAGTGCGGCACCGAGGGCCCGGGCCCGGAGCATGGGAGTCCATCCCTCGCCAAGGGAAACGACAGCAGTATCCCTTGCCGGCAGAACCGGAGCATACCTCCACATCGAGCGGGGTGCGCACTCCAGATCTTCCCTTTTCCATTCGATTCGCGCACGCTCGAGGTCGTAGCGGACCAGAAGCGGATTACTGCACTTTATGCACAGATTCTGCGGTTGTCCTGCTTCATGGCGAGTCTGGCACTGACTGCACTCAAGGTGGCTAATCGTCGTGGTCATGGAAAGCGATTTTTTAAAAGTCTTCCGGCTTCTTTCCCTTCTGGAAGCCGTTAAAGCCGAACGGTGTTGGTTTGTACTCGCGCGTAAAATCAACACGTGATCCGCTGGCGGGGATCTTCTTCTCCCTGCCAAGAGCCCAGTAACTCGCATTCACGATCAGCCGGCGAAAGCCCGCGTCGAGAAAGTCTACTGATGACCCCATTGTGGTCGTGAACACTTTGCCCGTCTTCCCCTCTTCGTAGCGATACGACCGGGTCCACGCTACGGGCAGCATAGGTTCGTTCTTGCCGCCTGTGACAGGTGCGTCCAGAGGTGCCATCCCACTGAGAACCTGGCCCAGCAGCAGCACGTCGTTCTCTGGCGGAAAGGGTTGCCGGACCGTGTACACA